>JAJFUN010000001.1 GCA_021372375.1 Pelosinus sp.
AGGATGAGACAAAAACGGCTGGAGGGCCGTAAACAATGTTTTATGCTTAATGTGTACACTTAGTTCTAGTGCGATCAATTCTCTGATCGCATTGCCACTTTGCAAAGCCTCGAGAATCGGGTGAACATCTCCTTCGCCCAACAGTTTGCCAGGAGAGAAATCATTAAGTTCAGGAGCTCGTACTGCGTTAATTTCCAGACTGCCCAGTAAGGTTGATAAGTATAAACGCTTTTGCCCCCAGGTTAGGGCAAAATAGGCAAATGCGAGAAGGAAAGCTATGGTTGATAGTACGATCAAGTTAACCATTCCGGTAGAATGCAGGCCGGTAACTGCTGCACTGATTAGTTTTCCCCCGGCATTTATGCTGCCTGCAAACAACAGGCTGGCTCCTGCTCTCTGTTCGGCCGGCAGGAATTTGTAGAACACCTGGTTGATGGGTGGCAGTAAGGTAAAGGACAGCATATCCATCAGCAAATCACCCACAGAAAAAAGTTCCAAGGCCCATGGGCTTTGTGTCATGGAACCTGTTCCCGCAAATAAAATGATTACGGTAAGGCCCATTATAAAAACAGTATTTCCGATTCCTACCGCGCCTATAAGGCGGTTCAGGAATAAACTAGCCAAAAATGAAACAATATAAACTATCGCTGTAAATAGACCAAAATATTGTGTCATAGCATCACTATTCGGGTATCTAGCGGCCATGAACAGAAAAAATTCATAATCCAGTACATAAAAAAGGCTTAGCAGAAGTACAAAACTCAGCAGGGAAGTTCTTAAAAAAGGAGAAAAGCAAACGTTTTTTATGACCGTAGTTATCGGGGCCTCGCGATCATTTCCCTCCTTCAGGTCGGCTGACAAGAAATAATTAGTAATGAGCCGGCGCCATAAAAACAGAGAAATAAATAATACCGCAGGTACAAATAAGATGAGTAATTCAGTGCCGCGGCCTTGAAAATAAATCGGCAAAATGCGTGCCAGCATGCCGGCTAGAATTGCTCCCAAGGTGAAGAGTGCTCCCAGCACCGGAAAAATACGCTTGGCCTGCTGCAGTAAGCAAATACCGTCACCTAACATCCACATCAACGGAATGAGGATACGCAATAACACATTAAAAACAATGAATAAAAGGGGATAGAACATCCTCCATTGAAAATCGAACCAATACATACCCAAGGTAAAAAGGGCGCAGGCCAAAACACCAAACCATATTATCAAGTAAAATACCTTTAGCAGGGTACCCTTATCGAATTTCTGGCTTAAATGGCTAAATAGCCATAGCTGGAGAGGTAAAATGCCAGCTTCCAGCAGATACATTACAGGTAGGTAAGCAACCCCAAAACGAGAGACAAATAAACTCTGGACAGATACAATACCAGCAATATAAGCTATACCGGTCAGCAAAAAAATAGGACCTAACTGTAATAGCTTTTCACTGTCCCGGGACTGAATGCCAAGTATTCTATTAATATTGTTGACCATAAGGGTACGTCTCCTTCAAAGGTCCAAATGGCGTCTTAATATCGCTTTTAAGCCCAACTTTTAGAATAAATGTCAAAGACCAGAGTGCTTAGTGTTATATTAACATAAATTAACTCCATAAAAATGGCAAACATCCTTTTTTATGGAGTTGTGTAGGAATTGCTAGATTACAGAATGTTTTCCCCGAGACGGATTTGGAAAATAATAATTCAATAGCGACTGTGGTTTTAATAGTTATAAGCGCAGTGATTGTTTGAATACCGGGCTATCGAACGGTTAATCGCGTCTCGTGGCTCAATGACAATTAATGATTAATGCTATATTGTCTTGATCTTTT
>JAJFUN010000031.1 GCA_021372375.1 Pelosinus sp.
TACTTTTTGTGGATTACAGGCTTTTGGTGCTTTAATTACTGGATGCAGCAGGTGCTTAAGGCAGCATCAGGCTGGTCTAACATGGCAGTTGGCTGGCTGTCAATTATTCCGATGGCAGCAGCCCTTGCAGCCATGCTGTATATAGGTTATTCTTCTTCGAAAAGGGATGAAAAACGCTGGCATGGTGCCATTGGCTTATTTATTGGCGCTGTTGGCATGGCCTGCGGCGTATATACGCAAGATGCCTGGCTGAGCTTTTTCTGCCTGACGCTCGCGGCTATTGGAATTTTTGCGCCGTTTGGCGTGTGGTGGTCTTATCCGACAACCTTTTTATCAGGTACGGCAGCAGCCGGCGCGATTGGACTTATTAATTCGTGCGGTAATGTCGGCGGTTTTTTAGGACCGTATATTACTGGCTTTATTAAGGAAACTACAGGGTCGTTTAACGGCGCCTGGCTATATTTAGCCTGTTCACTTTTGCTGGCAGGCGGTTTTGTCTTAACGCTAAAAAAGGAATTGCCGACAGATGCTTTAGTTAAGACAGAGGTAATAACTAACACACCGCTGCAAGAAACCATCTAATATTTGTTTGGATGCTGGCTGCGTAAAGAGGATAATCCTATTTACGCAGCCAGTTTATTTGTTTGTAATGTCCTCGGCACTTTAATTCCGACTTAAATCGTGCTACAATTTTAAATAATGGTAGCACGGAGGTGTGAAAAATCGAAAAAGAGGAATTGGTTCGTTTTGGCGTTTCCATGCCCAAGGATTTAGTAGAACAGTTTGATGCGCTGCTAGCGGAAGAAGGATATGATAATCGCTCAGAGGGTATTCGCGATTTAGTGCGCAAGGCCATTGTTCAGCCTAATCGGCTGCAGCTTACCGATGCTGTTGCCGGCACAATTGTCATTGTTTATGATCATCATGCGGCAGGTCTAGCTAGCCAGCTTATGGAGCTACAGCATGATTTTCATCACGAAATTGTATCGACCATGCACATTCATTTAAATCATAATCAGTGCCTGGAGATTATTGTCGTGCGTGGTATATGGGAAAGACTAAATCAGCTGCATCGGCAAATTCAGGTGCAAAAGGGTGTATGTTATGCCGAGTTATCAGTAACTCATGTCGATGAACATCAAGCAGGGCATAGACATGAATAATTTATTAGGAGGTGTTCTATGCATATTCCAGATGGTTATCTGAGTCCGTCAACTTGCGCTGTATTAGGTGCTGTCATGGCGCCGGTATGGTATCGCGCGTCTTATAAGCTGAAATATACACTTGATGCAGCTCGCGTGCCGCTGCTGGCCATGGGGGCAGTTTTTTCCTTTTTGATTATGCTATTTAATGTTCCCATTCCTGACGGGACTACTGCTCATGCCGTTGGAGCGAGTCTGCTGGCGATTGTGCTAGGGCCTTGGGCTGCGGTTATTGCACTTAGTGTAGCGCTGTTTATTCAGGCTTTAGTGTTTGGGGATGGCGGAATTTTGGCTTTTGGCGCAAATACTTTTAATATGGCATTTATCGCGCCGTTTGCCGGATATTATACTTATGCTTTATTAGGAAAAGGCGCTAAGCCTGGCGCAAAACGGCAGCTGACAGCTGCTTTTGCCGCTGGCTATATTTCCATAAACATTGCAGCGCTGGCCGCAGCGCTGGAGTTTGGCTGTCAGCCGCTCTTATTTACCGCAGCAGACGGAACACCTTTGTATTGTCCGTATGGCTTTTCAGTGACGATACCGGCTATGATGCTGGCGCATCTTACCGTGGCTGGGCTGGTAGAGGGGTTTATTACCTTAATCGCCCTAAAGTGTATTATACATGCGGAAATTCCGCTGGGCTTAGAGAAAACTGACAAGGAGGAAATACAGGATGTATAAGCGTTTTTGGCTGGCGCTGTTGGCGCTGGCCTTACTATCGCCGCTGGGCTTAATTGCAGATGGTACCGCCTGGGGGGAGTGGGACGGTAAAGAACTGCAAAGTTCGCTGGGCTTTGTGCCGGAAGGCATTGAGCATTTTAGTCAGTGGCAGCAAGCGCTGTTTCCAGATTATACGGTAAGCATTGGAAGAATGGCGTTAAGTCAAGCTGCAGGTTATGTTTTTTCGGCGGTAGTTGGATCTGTGCTCATCTATGCTATTTCTATGCTCATAACTAAATTTATGCTGCGGCATAAAAATAAAACGGTAATAAATGAATAGACCTTTGCCGGAGTGGCTGCAGGAAAACGTGACAATAAACTTACCAGCGCCTAAGCAATGCGTACGCCGTTTTGATTATTTAGAGAAAACACTGCAGGGAATTTATAAGATTTTGGCACAAGATGCTCACGGAAATTCTACTGCTGGGAAGCGTGCGCTTTTGCAGCAAATTGAGCCGCATGCTAAATTAATTGCCGCATTGATTTTGCTACTTGCAGCTGCCTGGACTAAAAAAATAGAGTTTTTAGCGGCTGTTAATCTTTTGCTGTTAGGGCTTGCCGCACAAGCTGGCTTAGGGGTGAAATCCTTTATGACCAGAGTCTGGCTGCCTGCATTTTTCTTTAGTGGACTTGCGGTACTGCCTGGCATTATAAGCTGGGTTACACCAGGCGAAAGTTTGTATACCATCTATTCAGGGGTACACCTTCAGCTAGGCTGGCTTACATTTCCTGTTGTGCTGGACATAACGAAGCAGGGGGTACAGTCCGCACTGCTGGTTATCTTGCGGAGCGCTTCTTCACTGGGCCTTGCAACACTTGTGCTAAAAACTACACGCTGGTCTGTAATCACCAAGGTGCTGGCGAAGTTTGGCTTGCCTGCAGCAGTAGTGGCTGTTTTAGACTTGACTTATCGTTACATCTATTTATTTTTGCTGCTATTTCTGGAGTATATTATGGGGCGAAGGAGCCGCCTGGCAGGCAGGGAAGCCCAGGGAGAAAAGCTTTCCTGGATTGGCGGGACAATTGCGGACTTTTTGCGTATTACCAGGGAATATGGTGAGGATATTCATTATGCCATGCAGTCTCGCGGGTTTACAGGTGAATATCATGGACAGATGAAGCTTAAAATTGGGCTATGTGATATCGGTTTTTTAATAGCGGCAGCCATAATCTGCTGCTTTGCATAAGCTGAAAATTGGGAGGATGCCGTGAACCTAATATATGAACTTAAAAACGCAGCATACATTTACCCCGGCGGCAGGCCTGCCCTGCAAGATATCAATATAGACATATTTGCCGGTGAACGGCTTATGCTGCTTGGTCCTAACGGCTGCGGCAAGTCTACATTACAAAAGCTGCTGGCTGGCCTCGTTTTTGCAAGCTCTGGTAGAGTTACAGCCTTTGGTAGGCCGATTACTGCTAAGGCTATGCTTGATAAAAGGTTTGCCGCCGCCTTTCGCCAAAAGGTCGGTTTTGTTTTTCAAAATTCTGATGTACAGCTGTTTTGTCCTAGTGTCTTAGAGGAAATCATGTTTGGACCATTAACGATGGGAATGGATAGTAGCAAAGCAAAAAGACGGGCTGATGAGCTGCTGGAATACGCAGGAATAACGTTTTTAGCTGATTGTTCGCCGCATCATTTAAGCGGCGGGGAAAAAAAGAAGGTGGCTATTGCCGCCATCTTGGCCGTAAATCCAGAGGTACTCATTTTTGATGAGCCGACAAACGGTCTTGATCCTCGCTCGCAGTGCTGGATTGTCGAGACGCTAAATGAGCTCAGCAGGCAGGGGAAAACCATTATTTTGGCGACGCATCAGCTGGAAGCTGCTTCGCGTTTAGCCGACCGCGTGCTAGTATTGGGGGAAGATCATCGGTTTATTGCTGATGATCTTCCTGAGAAAATATTAGCTAAGCGGGAGCTTTTATACAAGGCTAATCTTATTGCTGAAATATAGAAGTACTTTATAGTAAATATTTGTAAACTTTAAATAAAGATGCTTGCAGGTAATGTAGATGGTGTTATAATTAATATAATGAAACGAATTAGGTAAAATGTTTAAATTTATAAAGATGAATAGCTGGACAAGGTCGTATTATATTGCAAAGTTCTTGAATAGGAGCATAAATCTATAATTTGGAATTTGGATTATATTATAGTGGGAGTGTCGATATGAAGATATCTGAGATTTTTGAGCGGGATATTAAAAGAAAATTTAGTGATATTACCATAGTTGATGATCAGATTAAAGCTTCCGATATAAATGAATATGTTATGACAGAGAATATTGAAGATATTTTTGGATGTTTTTTAGCATATTTTTTTGATAGCGATAAGTTCCCCAAATGTGCGCCAAAAGCGCGTATAGTCAAAAAAAATTATAGTAATGAAATTGGACCGGGTGTATGGCTTAGCGGGCCATTTGGCACCGGTAAATCCCAGTTGCTAATAATAATTTATATCTTATTTACGATAGGCAGTATTGATTATTCAGATGCAAAAGGTAATAAACAGCGCTTAGATATTATCAGCACAATAAAAGAGAAGATTAGGAAAAAAGAAGTTGCGGATTTATTAGACAATATAAAATCATTTGAGTATACTACTTTGATTTATTCGCCTGACCAGCTTAAAGCAAGTGGCGACACCATTATTGATTATTTGCCTAAAGCGGTTGCCAAGGAGCTTTTTTTGGCCGTTAATAAGGAAAAGAAATATTCGGTGCCTGAGGCGGCTGAGTTTCTTAATAATGCAATACTTAATCCCGGCAAAAAACGCATGATTATTTTCATTGATGATATATTAGATGCATTGGATACAGAAGACAAAGTTAGAGATTTTAATGATTTATTGGAGCTTTTAAATAATGATATTTGGTTTGTTGTAGCATCCACGGAAGGAAAAGAAAAGATTGATTCGAATGCGGGCAAAGTCATAATAGAAAAATTTGGACAAGAACAAATCTTGTTGGCTAAGGATATGGCGGATATTGTAAAACAACGATATTTGGCCAAAAATGAGGAAGGAAAAGCGGAAATAGAGAAAACCGTAAATTTGTCTAGCTTGCAGGAGCTTTCTACTGGGACAGCTTTGTCGGGTAGTTTTGACATTCGTAATGTTGTAGAGTGTTATCCTTTTTCCCCCTGTCAAATTGCATATATGACCGAGCTATTGGGAAAACCTAGTGAATTTTCAGAGATAAATCTGATGAAGGTAATAAAGTCTATTGTAACTAACCTGCTAGTTCATGACAATGTGCTAGGTCATTTTGTTGATATTGAGTTAATTTATGAGCAATTGCAAAGCAAACTTGATGAATTTAGTAAGCTTATACATGGTTTGGAAAATGAGCCGATAAACACACCATTAGAGAAAAATTTGCTGCTTAGATCATTAAAAACTGTAATTTTATTAGCTCAAGTAAAATCAGCGGCATTAAAAGCAAGTGATGTATTGCCGTTGGTATATAGCGAAGATGGCATAAGTAATGAGCAAAAGCTACAAGCAGCATTGGCTTTTTTGGCTAGTGTAAACCTTATTAGCGATGTAGGCGGTTTATATGTAGTTAATGCTAACTATCCAGAAAAAGCTGATTTGCCAGTACTAGAAGAACCAGCAAAAGGTGTAATAGAAAGCCAGCCTATTGAGGTTAAACAAGCGGCAAGCACTGCAGAAACTGCTAAAGAGGCTGAGAAGGCTATAATAGCGGACAGCGCAGCAGTAGTTGAAGAGCCTAATGAAGTTACTGAGGCCGAAGAGCAAAGTAAGGCAGCTGTTTCTGAGCAAGAGGCAGTTGTAGCTGTCAATGCAAAAAGTGAACCTGTTAAAGAAGCGATAACAGAGGACAGTGCGGCAGTAGTAATTGAAGAACCTGCTGAAGTTACTGAGCCCGAAAAGCAAAATGAGCCAGTTGTTTTTGCGCACGAGGGAGTTGTAGCTGTCAGTTTAGAAAGTGAACCTGTTAAAGAAGCGATAATAGAGGATAGCCCGGCAGTAGTAGTCGAAGAAATTGTTGAAGTTACTGAGCCTGAAAAGCAAAGTGAGCCAGCTGTTTCTGAGCACGAGGAAGTTGTAGCTGTCAGTGCAGAAAGTGAACCTGTTAAGGAAGCGATAACAGAGGACACCGTGGCAGTAGTAATTGAAGAACCTGCTGAAGCTACTGAGTCCGAAAAGCAAAGTGAGCCAGCTGTTTCTGAGCACGAGGAAGTTGTAGTTGTCAGTGCAGAAAGTGAACCTGTTAAGGGAGCGATAATAGAGGAAAGTGCGGCAGTAGTAATTGAAGAACCTGCTGAAGCTACTGAGTCCGAAAAGCAAGGTGAGCCAGCTGTTTCTGAGCACGAGGAAGTTGTAGCTGCCAGTGTAAAAAGTGAACCTGTTAAAGAAGCGATAACAGAGGAAAGTGCGGCAGTAGTAATTGAGGAACCTGCTGAAGCTACTGCGCCCGAAAAGCAAAGTGAGCCAGCTGTTTTTGAGCAACAGGAAGTCGTAGCTGTTAATGTAGAAGAAAGTGAACCTGCTAAAAGTGATGAGAAAAAGCTACAAGAAGCATTGGCTATTTTGGCTAGTGCAAACCTTATTAGCAATGTAGACGGTTTATATGTAATTAATGCTAACCGTCCAGAAAAAGCTGATTTGCCAGTAGTAGATGAACCAGCAAAAGATGTAATAGAAAGCCAGCCTATGGAGGTTACTGAGGCCGAAGAGCAAAGTAAGTCAGCTGTTTCTGTGCAAGAGGAAGCACCTGCCGGTGTAGAGAGTGAAGCTGTTAAAGAAGCGATAATAGAGGATCGCGCGGCAGTAGTAGTCGAAGAACCAGTTGAAGTTACTAAGGTCGAAGAGCAAAGTGAGCTAGCTGTTTCTAAAGAAGAGGAAGCAGCTGTCCGTGTAGAAAGTGAACCTGTTAAAGAAGCGATAACAGTGGGCAGTGCGGCAGTAGTAATTGAAGAACCTGCTGAAGTTACTGAGTGGGAAAAGCAAACTGAGCCAGTAAACGAGAAGACCAGCCAGCAAAATTTTATAACAGAAGAAAAGCCTGCTTTTTCCCAGCCGAGTAAACGAAAGCCGATTAAGCGAAAGTACATTAAGTATCAAGTGCTGTCTCAGACTGCGCCTGCGCTTAATGATAGTTCCCAAATTGTTCTCAATCCGAAATATGTTTTTGAGACCTTTGTGGTAGGTAATTGCAACCGATTTGCCCATGCTGTATCTCAAGCGGTAGCCAATTCACCAGGTCAAGTTTATAATCCGATGTTTCTATACGGTGGTGTTGGTCTTGGTAAAACACATCTAATGCACGCTATCGGTCACAGAATTCGGCAAAATCATCCTAAGCTAAAAGTTGTCTATATCTCCACCGAGAAGTTTATCAATGAACTGATAGACTCGCTGCGTGACGGCAAAACTGAAAGCTTTCGCCAGAAATACCGCAATATTGACGTTTTGATGGTAGACGATATTCAGTTTTTATCAAAACAGGAACATGCTCAAGAAGAGTTTTTTCACACCTTTAATACGTTGCATGAAGCAAACAAGCAGATTATTATCTCTAGTGACCGTTCGCCTCGCGAAATACATACACTTGAGGATCGCCTGCGGTCCCGTTTCCAAATGGGTCTGATTACAGATATACAGTCCCCTGATATAGAAACACGCATTGCCATTCTCAGAAAGAAAGCTATAACGGAAAAATTTGCAGTGCCTAACGATGTAATGTTCTACATTGCCAGCCACATTGACACCAATATCCGTGAATTAGAAGGAGCACTCAACAGAGTTATGGCTTATGCATCTATGACTTCACAGACGCTGGACATCAAATTGGCCAGGGAAGTCCTTAAAGCTATTTTGCCAAGTGGTGGTCCCGAACCAATTACCAAGGAGCCCAAGGAGAAGGCAGCTTCTTCCGATGCCAAGACTAGCGGCGTTAATGCCTTAGAGCTATGCTTGAACCACTTTGATTCCATATAAAGTAAGGGATCACAGGCACCCTGAAATGGGTGCTTTTTTTCAATTAAAGAAAGTATAACATTTCGCGCTTCTAATCTATAGTATGCCTTTCTGTAATTGCCGAAACGTTACTTACTTTCTTATTGTTTTAAAAACGCATAGCGTTTTATTTAATTGACTAAAACAGAAACTAGTGTTATAATACATATGAACACATATTCATACATTCGCATTAACCTTACGGATAAAACTATAGATGCTAGCGCAGTAATAATTATTTAATTAGAAAGAAGAGGGAAAACATGAATGATGCAGAAGTTCCTATGTTCCCTGATGAAGTAAGTGAAACGCTGGTTTATACAATTGAAGGTCTTGATTGTGCCGACTGCGCCAGCAAGCTGGAAAGCGGTATTCGGCGTTTGCACGGGATTTTAGATGTTCAGGTTAACTTTACCGCAGCCAAAATGAAAGTCGTATTAAACAGCAAGGTGATAAATCCAGAGGACGTATTGAAAGCTATTAAGGGATTTGGGTATAGCGCTGTCTTAGCAGGTGCAGCTGGCGCTCGCAGGGTTACTTTTCGGGTTTCAGGCCTTGATTGTGCCGATTGTGCAGCTAAATTAGAGAAAAAGATTCTGGGTACTACGGGAGTTAAGACCGCAAAGCTTAATTTTGGGGCGGGTAAGCTTGAAGTAGAGCATTGCATTTCAGATGAAGAAATAATCAAGGTGATTGTTCAGGCAGGCTATGAAGCGGCTATTATCGGCAAGGCCAGCAGCGCCGCTCAAGAAAAATCATGGTGGCAAAGGCCCCGTATACTGACTACAGCGTTATCAGGCCTGTTACTCTTGGCGGCGAGCATTCAGGATTTAAGCGGTCAGTACAATCAAATACAAGTAACAGTTTTGTATCTTGGGGCTATGTTGGCAGGCGGCTATCATTTAGCCAAGAGCGGGTTATACAGTCTCCGCAGTTTTACGTTTGATATGAACTTTTTGATGACGATTGCGGCGCTTGGCGCCGGGACAATCGGCGAGTGGAGTGAGGGAGGAGTTGTAGTCTTTTTGTTTTCGCTCGGTAATGTTTTGCAAGTCTATACCATGGACAAAGCAAGACAGTCTATTCGTGCACTTATGGACTTAAAGCCGCGGGAAGCATTGGTAAGGCGAAATGGCCAGGAAATTATTCTCAAGGCAGAAGAAATTGTAGTCGGTGATGTGCTGCTAGTAAAGCCTGGTGAGCGAATTGCGATGGATGGTATCGTCGCAAATGGTGTATCGACGGTGAACCAGGCCACTATTACCGGCGAGTCGATGCCTGTAGAGAAAAAGACCGGTGATAGTGTGTATGCCGGAACAATCAACGAACAGGGCGCTTTGGAAATTACGGTAACTAAGCTGGATGAGGACTCAACACTAGCGAAAATCATGCATCTTGTGGAGGAAGCGCAGGCGCAGAAGGCGCCGTCACAACAGTTTGTCGATAAGTTTTCCAAGGTTTATACACCATGCGTAATTATCGGCGCATTACTACTAATGGTAGTACCATGGCTGCTCTTTAACCAGCCTTTTACCGAGTGGTTTTACAAGGCGTTGGTTATGCTGGTGATATCCTGTCCTTGTGCTCTTGTCATTTCTACACCGGTATCCATTGTTTCCGCTATTGGCAATGCCTCAAGGATTGGGGTTTTAATTAAGGGCGGCGCTTATTTAGAACAAATCGGCACAATTGAAGCCGTAGCTTTTGACAAAACAGGCACTTTAACTATCGGTAAACCAAAAGTTACAGATATTATTTCTGTGAGCAGCGTTACGGAAGAGGAAATATTAGTTTTAGCGGCATCTGTTGAAAAAAAATCTGAGCATCCGCTGGCAGATGCTATTGTGCAAAGAGCAAAGGATTTTGCGCTAAAACCAGTATCAGATTTTAAGGCACTAATCGGCAGGGGTGCTCAGGGAACTATTGGGACGGAAAGAATTTATGTTGGAAACCTGGCATTATTTAAAGATGCTGGAGTTAACAACGCGCAGTTGGAAGCAAAAGTTGTTCAAATCGAAGCGCAAGGGAAAACTGTTATGCTTGTTGGTTCCGGTAAAGAAGTGTATGGACTGATTGCGGCTGCAGATACTTTACGTGAAAATAGCAGCGCGGCTATAAAGGCGCTTAGAGCGGTTGGCATCAAGCATTTGGCCATGCTCACAGGTGATAATCGGCGCGCTAGCAAGGTTATTGCCGAAAAAATTGATATCGATACTGTCTTAAGTGAACTTTTGCCGGAAGGCAAAGTGGCTGCGCTTAGAGATTTTGGCCAAAAGTATGGCGGCGTAATAATGGTTGGCGATGGGGTAAATGATGCTCCGGCGCTGGCAACTGCTGATGTAGGTATTGCGATGGGTGTAGCCGGTTCAGATACGGCCCTCGAAACAGCCGATATTGCTTTAATGTCTGATGATCTTACCAAGCTTTCCTATACTATAAAGCTTAGCCGCAAGATGATGAAGATTATCAGACAGAATATTGCGTTCTCTATTATTCTAAAAGGTCTCTTTTTGCTGGGGACGTTAATCGGCTTTGTAAATCTGTGGCTCGCGGTATTTGCTGACACAGGCGCCGCAATACTTGTTACTTTGAATGGGATGAGGCTTGTACAGAAACTAAAATAACTTATTCGAGAGGATAAAAAACATGAGTGAGCTACAAACACACGAACACAATCATGGTCATAGTAAAGGGTATTCTTGTGGCTGCGGTTGTGATCATGGCGCTAAAAAGGAAATATCATTTTTAAATGGTAAGCTTCAGTTGATATTGGGCACTTTGACTGCGGCAGCAATAGCAGCATCATTCTTCTTTAAATTCTAAAGCTATAAAAAAGGCACAGTAAACTTTAGGGGATTTCCCGGTTGCTGTGCCTTTTAGATGCAGATAACTTGACACATGTACTTACCAGCATTAGTATTATATATGAATATTTAATTGTAAAAGAATGCCCGCATAAGGTTGCCCTGATTATGCGGCTGTAATACGCGGGGTAACTTATTGAGGTGAAATATGAAAAACTTGCCGTGTGATATATGTGAAGAAACTTGTGAACATCCAGAGACTGTATGCTGGGCCAAGGCCGAAATGCTGGCGGAACCTACGGTACAGCAGCTGGCGGAAATATTTAAAATATTAGGCGACAGCACTAGGATTAAAATATTACATCTTTTAACGCTAAGGGAAATGTGTGTTTGTGATATTGCGACAACACTTGCCATGGGTCAGTCGGCTATTTCTCATCAGCTTAGAGTACTGCGGTCTGCAAGGCTGGTAAAATTCCGCAAGGATGGCAAGGAAGTCTGGTATTCACTGGATGACGATCATGTAGTGGGGCTAATGTGTCAGGGACTGGAGCATATTAATCATACTTAGAAGATTTTTTAGCAGCCTGTGCATTAGTGCACAGGCTGTTGTTATGGAAAGAACAGGGGGATTATACATGGAAATTAATTTTGAACACTTAGCCGGTTTGGTTATTACGATAATTATCGTGATTGGCGGTGGTATATATTCGGCACGCAGTGTGAAATCGGCGGAAGGGTATAGTCTCGGTGGGCGCTCGTCAGGACCAGCGCTTATTGCGGGAAGCATTGCCGGGACAGCTATCGGCGGGGGAGCCACTGTTGGTACTGCGCAGCTGGCCTATTCGCTGGGTCTTTCCGCCTGGTGGTTTACCTTGGGGTCTGGAATAGCTTTGATATTGATGGGGCTGTTTTATGCCCGGCCCCTCAGGCGTACCGGTCTTGAGACAATTCCGCAGTATCTTGTCCTCAATTACGGCCCAAACGCCGGGCCGCTGGCAAGCGTAATTTCCTCAATCGGCATTTTTATCAGTGCCGTGGCCAGCTGTTTGCCAGGCATACAGATTATTGCGGCGATATTTAACCTTCAGTCCTGGGGTGCGGCGATAGTACTAATCGTGCTGATTGCGGCTTATGTTTTTTTTGGCGGTATGAAGAGCGCCGGTGTATCAGGTATTATGAAGATGTTAATTATTTGGGTTACGCTCGTTATCGCCGGGGTATCGGCCTTGTTGGCTTTGCAGGAGATGCCGAATTTGTCGGCGGTTTTTCCGCCTTTTCCGTGGTTTAGTCTTTTTGGTCATGGTATTTGGGCAGGTCTTGGCAATCTTGGTTCACTTATTATCGGCATTGTTTGTACACAAACCTATATACAGGCTGTTTTTTCAGCTTCTGATTCGCGTACAGCTGCCGCAGGCGCTTTTGTCGCTGCACTGATTATAATACCTGTAGGACTGCCGTCAATTGCCATTGGAATGTATATGCATGCCATGCAGCCAGATATTTTACCTATTTTAGTTTTACCAATCTACTTATTAAAGTATCAGCCTGCCTGGCTTGGCGGGGTTGGCTTGGCCGGAATACTGCTCTCCATAATCGGTTCGATTGCCGGGCTGGCGCTAGGGATTGGCACAATGGTTTCCCGCGATATCTGCTCAGAACTGCTCCATATCAAAAGAAGCAAAACAATCCTCCAGATAAATCGTATAACGACACTGCTGGTAATGCTGCTGGCCTCTTTTGTGGCCATCATAAATCTAAACTCGCAAGTTTTAACCTGGAATTATATGTCGATGGCCTTACGAGGGGCAGGTATTTTCTTACCGCTAACGCTTGCTATATTTGCGCCTGGGAAACTCTCTAAGGGCTGCGCAGTGCTATCGATGGCGCTGAGTACTGCAGCTTCAATAGCTGGCGTAACAGTTTTTCATTTGCCGATAGATCCTTTGTATATTGGCATACTGGTAAGTGCGGCAATTATTATGCTGGGGCTGGTAATGAAATGTAAAGAAACAGGAAGCCTTTCGCCCCGAGGGTGAGAAGCTTCTTTGCAGGATAATAGCAAATAATGTTGAACTTTTTAGAAAAATAAATTTCTACAAACGAGGTCTGTACAAGTGCTGGCGCGGTTTCCGCTAGCTTAGAAAGAAGAGGTGCTTAGTGGACAAAAAAATACTAGAGCTGGCCCATAAATTACAGGCAAAAACTGTTCTCAGGCGGCGTGATTTTCATCAATATGCCGAGGCCGCTTGGACGGAGTTTCGTACTGCCTCTATTGTGGCTGAGACCTTAGAAAAGCTAGGCTATCACGTTGCGGTAGGCGAAGAAGTAATTGCTGCAGCCGCCATGATGGGGGTACCCTCTGCAGCTGAAATTAAAAAAGAGGCCGAAAGGGCTATAGCGCAAGGAGCGAATCCTAAGTGGGTTCAAAAGATGCAAGGTGGCAAGACAGGCATAATGGCGACATATGTCTTTGGTAAGCCAGGGCCGACAGTAGTACTTCGGTTTGATATGGATGCTAATGATGTCCTCGAGGCAGCCGAAGATAGTCATCGTCCTTATCGTGAGAATTTTGCCTCGATTAATAAGGGAATCATGCATGCCTGCGGACATGACGGGCATACTGCGATAGGCCTTGCGGTAGCTGAGATTCTGAGCCAAATAAAAGATGAGCTTAAGGGTAGTGTTAAAATGATTTTTCAGCCGGCTGAAGAAGGTGTAAGAGGGGCTAAAGCCATGGCAGCTAAAGGGTTGGTTGATGATGCTGACTACTTTTTGGGCATGCATTTAGGCTTTAAAGCCAAGAAAACAGGGCAGTTAGCCTGCAATATGAAAGGCTTTCTGGCCACAAGCAAATATGATGCCCTGTTTACAGGGATGCCAGCGCATGCCGGGGCCGCACCAGAAACAGGCAAGAATGCGCTTCTCGCGGCAGCGGCAGCGGTGCTCAATCTGCAGGCTATATCCCGCCATAGTGAGGGTGTATCTAGAATTAATGTCGGTGTTATGTCGGCAGGCACCGGACGTAATGTCATACCGCCTAATGCTACTATTAAATTTGAAACAAGAGGCCTGACCACAAAGATCAATGAATATATGGCAGGTGAGGCGCTTCGGGTTATTCAGGGTGCGGCGCTTATGCAGGGCGTAGAGGTATCTGTTTTTGAGATGGGCGGCGCTGCTGCCTGCAGCAATTCTTCTAAACTTGCCCAAATGACTGAAAAACTGGCGAAACGTCTGAAGCTTTTTGGAGAAATTATGCCCGAGTGCGATTTTGGCGCAAGCGAAGACTGCAGTTACTTTATGGAAAGGGTACAGCATCAAGGCGGTGAGGCCGCGTATATTCTGGTCGGGACTGACTTAGCGGCAGGACACCATGACGCGCATTTTGATTTTGATGAGGCTGCACTAGAACTAGCGGTGGCGCTTATTAGCGCAGCTGCAGCAGATTTACTGGCATTTAAGAATTGACAGATTGTATTGACAGTATATAAAAAGCATAATAAAATGTTTTTAAGATATGACAATGAAGTCACTTTTCCAATTGGGGGAGTGACTTTTTGACTTTATATTATGTAAATGAGGTGGCTGATTGCTATGTTGTGGTCATGTAAGGCAAAACCGGATTTGGCTCGTTTAATCGAAATTACGTCCAACTATGCTAAGGGCAATATGACAGCCCATATTGCAGTGGAAGAGTACTCCCGAGAAATACGTCCGCTTGCGGCGAATGTCGCAGAGCTTGCTGAGATGCTGCGTTCTTTTACAGAGGAGACCCAGGTTTCTGCCGGTCAGGTTTCGGCAGCTGTAAAAGAAGTAAATTCGGCCATCGTGAATTCTAATGCTTTGGGCGAAGAAATCCGCAAGGATACGGCAGAATCCAATCAGTTGGCTTCTGAGATAAATATCGCCGCGCAGCAAACAGCTAAACTGGTAGAAGATGCCATGCAGGCGGCTCAGACTATCAGTGATGCAGCAGGCAATATTTATCAAGATAGCATTGACACGAAAAAAACCGCCCAGCAAGGCTGCACGGCAGTGCAGGATGTAACTGCTGCTATGGATGATATTAAAAAATCTGCAAAAGATATAGAAGAGCGCATTAATGCTCTTACGCAAATGGCTAAAGAAATTGATAGTTTTTTGGCAGCCATCAAGGGGATTTCTAGTCAGACTAATTTATTGGCGTTAAATGCGGCCATTGAAGCCGCTCGGGCAGGCGAGCAGGGACGAGGTTTCGCGGTAGTAGCCAATGAAATACAAAAGCTGTCCGATGAGAGTGCCTCAGCGGCCTCGTCGGCAAATGAACTCTTGGCGCAAATCGATAGCGGTGTAGCGACAGCTGCTGAAGCGGCGGCAGCCGGAAGAACCGCTGTAGATCGTGGAGCCCGCGCTGTGGTGGAGGCTGATGGCAGTCTAAAAACTATTTTGACGGCGACGTCTCAGGTTGAAACGCGTTTAGCCGGGGCTAGTGCAGCCAGACAATCACAGCTCGAGGCTACGGCCAATGCTTCGGATATGCTGGCTAAAGTAGCTGATATGTGCGGTAAAACGGCCGCGCATGTAGCCGACGTAGCGCAGGCAGTCGAAGATCAAGCTGATCATTTGCGGGAAACTGGCGAGCTCGGGGCGCTCTTAGGAAAAGTAGCAGACGACTTAGTGAAAACTACCGGTAAAGTTACTTTAAAAGCTTTTAATAAAAGTGAAGAGGCCGCACTTGATGAAAAGGTAAAATGTCTGCGCGCTGCGCTGGAAAAGCTAGCGTTAGAGCCGGAACTAATATCCCTTGCAGTGGAGCCGCATCGCCTGCATTTGGAAAAATTCTTGCAGCAGCATCAGGATGTGGAAGCAGCTTGGAGCAATCAGCGTAGTGGCCGGTTTATTTTTTCGCTGCCGCCAGCTGGTATTGTGAATGCTAGTTCACGTGAATGGTTTCAACAGGCGATGCTTGGCAAGGTATATCGCTCACCTATCTATGTTTCGGCAATTTCCCATAAGCCTTGCTTGACGCTTGCTGTGCCAATTAAGGGGCAGGATGAGATGGTCATCGGGGTGCTTGGTATAGATGTCAAACTGAGTTAGTAATGTACAAGGCGCACTACGCGCCTTATTTTTTAAATTAAAAGTCAAAAGGTCAAAAAAGTTCTTGCATCTACAGGGAAAGTTTGCTAAATTAGAGATGAAGTAATGTATATGTTATTTCAAGCAAGACAATACTAAAACAGTATTGATTTTATATGAGGATGTGATAGTATGGCACAAGAAAAGTATACTCAAAAGGTTATGGCAGCGTTATCCGAGTCACAGCAACTCAGTGCGCTGTATTATCATCAGGAGGTAACAACAAGGCATTTGCTCTTGGCTTTGGTGAAAGATAAGGAAGAGGGCATATTAAAGACCATTTGGCAGGAATGTAAAGTTGATCAGAAGCTTTTTAAAAATAAATTAGAGCAGCTCCTCAAGGCGCAGCCAAGCGTTAAGGGGCAGGAAAGCGGTCTTCGTATGAATACCGCCATGATGCGCGTGATGGCACTGGCCGAAAAAATGGCTGAGAACATGCAGGATGAGTATATTAGTGTTGAGCATCTCCTGTCAGCCATTGTGGAAGACGGTGATAGTGATGTGGTGGAACTTTGCCGCCAGTTTGGCCTCTTTAGGAGCCGCATTCAACAGATTATCAGCGAGTTTAGGCAGGGCAGTCATATTACTTCTGATAATCCCGAGGAAAGCTATAAGGCGCTTGAAAAGTACGGACGGGATTTAACAGTCTTGGCGAGAGAGGGCAAGCTTGATCCGGTTATCGGCCGTGATGAAGAAATCAGGCGGACAATTGAAATCTTGTCACGCCGTACCAAAAATAACCCGGTGCTTATCGGTGAGCCTGGCGTAGGTAAAACGGCAATTGTGGAAGGCCTCGCTAGGCGTATCGTGGCAGGTGACGTACCAGAAGGGCTTAAAGAAAAGACGCTATATTCGCTGGATCTTGGCTCTATGCTGGCAGGCGCTAAATTTCGCGGCGAATTTGAGGAACGCCTCAAAAATGTGCTGCAGGAAATCCAAAAGTCTGCAGGCAAGATCATTTTGTTTATTGACGAACTCCACACTGTGGTGGGCGCAGGGGCCGCGGAAGGCGCTATGGATGCTGGCAATATTTTAAAACCCATGTTGGCGCGCGGCGAGCTAAAGTGTATTGGTGCTACAACGCTTAACGAATACCGTAAACATATTGAAAAGGACGCCGCGCTGGAGCGGCGGTTCCAGCCAGTCATGGTCGGGGAGCCTCAGGTTGAAGATACCATTTCCATTTTACGTGGCCTCAAGGAACGTTATGAAGTGCATCATGGGGTCAAAATCAAGGACGCGGCTTTAGTGGCGGCAGCCGTACTGTCTGATCGCTACATTTCCGACCGGTTTTTACCTGACAAGGCTATTGACCTGGTAGATGAGGCAGCCGCCAAACTGCGTACCGAAATTGACTCTATGCCGAGCGAGCTTGATGATATATCACGCCGGATTATGCAGCTCGAAATTGAAGAGCAGGCTCTCAAAAAAGAACAGGATGAGGCATCGCGTGACAGGCTTAAACAGCTGGAGACCGAGCTAAAAGACCTTAGAGCCGAATCTGATATGCTCCGGGGACAATGGGATATTGAAAAAGCTGCAATTGGCAAATTAAGAGACTTGAAACAGCAGATTGATGCTGTACGTACTGAGATGGAGACAGCGGAGCGGGCCTATGATTTAAACAAGTTAGCTGAGCTAAAATACGGGCGTTTGCCGGAACTTGAAAAAAAGCTGGCTGAAGAAGAAGCAATCCTCTCCAACAAGCGGACACAGCGCGTGCTTTTAAAAGAAGAAGTAGATGAAGATGACATTGCCAAGGTGGTCAGCCGCTGGACCGGAATCCCGGTGCGGCGCATGCTGACAGGTGAACGGGAAAAACTTGCCAATCTTGAAAGCATCCTGCATGAGCGGGTTGTCGGCCAAGATAGCGCTGTAAGGGCTGTCAGTGATGCGATTATCCGGGCGCGAGCCGGCATCAAAGATCCTAACCGTCCCATTGGTTCATTTATTTTTCTCGGGCCGACAGGCGTCGGCAAAACTGAGCTGGCTAAAACTTTGGCCGAAGTCTTGTTTGATGATGAACGCAGCATCATTCGCGTTGATATGAGCGAGTATATGGAAAAGCATGCGGTAGCTAGGCTGATTGGCGCGCCTCCCGGTTATGTGGGCTACGATGAAGGCGGACAGCTGACCGAGGCGGTACGCCGCCGCCCGTATAGCGTCATACTGCTTGATGAAATAGAAAAGGCGCATGCCGATGTGTTTAACATCTTGCTGCAGATTTTAGATGACGGGCGGTTGACTGACGGCAAAGGCCGGACAGTTGATTTTAAGAATACCGTGATTATTATGACTTCGAATTTAGGCTCCGGCGAGATACTCAAAAAGGCGGGTGAAGCGGCCGAGGACGAAGTATTTGCCATATTAAAAAGTTATTTCCAGCCGGAGTTTTTGAACCGTATCGAAGATATCATTGTATTTAAGGCTCTCACTAAAGAGCAGGTTGCCGATATTGCCGGAATTATGCTGAATAACTTAAATCAGCGGTTGCAAAAGCAGGTCAATATTACACTGGTTTGGGCTAATGAAGTATTAATGCAACTGGCAAAAGAGGGCTATGATCCAGCCTTTGGCGCCCGTCCCCTCAGACGGCTGATCAGTCGGGTAGTGGAGACTGAGCTTAGTAAAAAAATCGTGCAGGGTAAGGTGCCGGAAGGTAGTACGGTAGAAATCAGGGTGGAAAGCGGAAAAATAGCAGTAGGGTAAAGAAAATCAGCCAATGCAAAAATGCATTGGCTGATTTTTTATGAATTATGATAGGTTTTATGCTTATTTTATAGCTTCATAGCCTAAGCGCAGAGCTTCCATGTTTTTTTCAAGAAAAGCCGGCGGCACACGGTGCGCTACTGCTTTTTGGATGGTTTCAAAAGAAACTACCTTGGTTGCTTTAACAATAGCGCCAAGCGCTACAATGTTAGCAAATAGGTCTTTACCTAATTTTTCTTTAGCTAAACGCGTAATTGGTACTTTTACCAGATGACTGCATTTGGGCGGCTCTGGTACCAAATCTTCGTCGACAATTACAATAGTATTTTCCTTATTTTCTTTGGAATATTTCTCAGCTGCCTGCTGCGTCATCGCGAGGAGAATATCTGGCTTAATAATGTGTGGATGGTAAATAAATTTCTCGGAAATTATTACCTCGGCTTTGGAAGCGCCACCGCGTGCTTCCGGGCCGTAGGACTGTGATTGAATGGCTTCTTTACCTTCTGTGATAGCGGCTTCTGCGAGGATAATACCTGCGGTAATAACCCCTTGCCCGCCGGAGCCGGATAAACGAATTTCTATCATTTTTTCCCCTCCATTGCTTGTTTGATTAGTTTTGCGTACTCGGCGCTGTATTCAGGTGCTGCGCCTTTATAAAGTACGCCGATTGGGAATTTTTCTGCTTTTTGTTCGTCAGATAATTTATTATAAGCAGCAAGCGGAGCGGCGTGTTCGCTCATCCATTTAAGCATATTAGCAGCATCACCAAGTTTATTCTTGCGGCCATAAGCAATCGGGCACTGGGTAATGGTTTCAATGAGTGAGAAACCTTTATTTCCTATACCTTGAACGATTGCGTCAACAGTCTGCGGTACATGGAAGGTAGTAGAGCGGGCTACAAAAGTAGCGCCTGCAGCCTGGGCCAGCTGACAAGGGTCAAACGCCCGGTCAACAGTGCCGTACGGAGCTGTTGTCGCTTTTTTGCCATGCGGGGTTAAAGGAGATGCCTGACCGCCGGTCATACCGTAAATATTGTTGTTAAAGAGCACAACTGTGAGGTCAATGTTTCTTCTGGCGCCGTGAATGAAGTGATTACCGCCGATGGCGGTAGCGTCACCGTCACCTGTGATGACAATAACATTAAGCTCAGGATTAGCAAGCTTGATGCCTGTAGCAAACGGGATAGCCCGGCCATGAGCCGTGTGCAGGGTATCAAAGTTCATATAGCCTGAGGCTCGGGAAGAACAGCCAATACCTGAAACAATAACGGTTTTATCTTGATCAAGGCCTGCTTTTTCAATAGCCTGAACAATTGCTTTCATAACAATGCCGTTGCCGCAACCTGGACACCAGATATGAGGCAGGCGGTTCATGCGGAAAAATTTTTCGTAAGTTCTCACTTGGACGCCTCCTTGGCCATAGTTTCGATAGCTTCACAAATTTCGCTCGGCTCGAAGATTTCAGTATTATATTTAGGAAGGGAAATCACCTGAGTTTGACCCGCAGCAGCTCTTTCTACTTCATGCACCAATTGACCGTAGTTCATTTCCGGTACTAAAATAGCTTTGGCTTTGGCGGCTGCCTTTTTCACGATTTTATCAGCAAACGGCCAAATGGTCATGAGACGAAGCATGCCAACTTTGATGCCTTTTTCACGGGCTGCTTCCACACCGGCATATGCACTGCGGGCTGTGCCGCCGTACGCAAGTACTACAAACTCGGCGTCATCCATGAAAAATTCATCATAATGGGTGATTTCGTCTTGGACGCGGGCAATTTTTTGGTGCCATCTATCTGTACATTCTTTGGTTAACTGTGCATTGCCGCTCGGGAAGCCTGTTTCATCATGGATAAGACCTGTTACATGAATGTGGTAGCCATCACCGAAGTTTGCAACATTTGGTACTAAGTCTTCCGCCGGGGTAAACGGCTGGTAGCCTTCAGCACGTGTGGCTGTCGGTTTGCGGCGCGGATAAATTTCAATTTCATTTGCTTCCGGCAGTACTACTTTTTCGCGCATATGGCCGACGACTTCATCCATGGCAATAATAACCGGCGTACGGAACCGTTCAGCGTAATTGACAGCCATAACCGCGACATCAAACGCTTCGCGTACTGTCCACGGGGCAAGCGCAATCATCGGATGGTCGCCGTGAGTACCCCAGCGTATCTGCATAATATCTCCTTGTGAAGGGGAAGTAGGCTGACCTGTCGAAGGGCCTACTCTTTGCACATTTACAATAACTGCCGGAATTTCGGCAATGGCTGCATAACCAATTAACTCCTGTTTTAGTGAAAAGCCAGGACCAGAAGTTGCGGTAAGCACTTTTTTGCCGCCTAGCGAAGCGCCAAGTATAACAGCCATGCCGCCAATTTCATCTTCCATCTGAATAAAAGTACCGCCTACTTTTGGCAGTTCCTTTGCCATTTGTTCGGCAATCTCGGTAGAGGGAGTGATTGGGTAACCGCCAAAGAAACGGACACCTGCTGCTAAGGCTCCTTCTGCACAGGCTTCATTACCTTGCATTAATCTTGCTTTCATTACTTTTCCTCCTTGGTCACGTAAATTGCATAATCAGGACATCTTAATTCGCATTGGCCACACGCTATGCATGCGCCTTGGTCTTTCACATATACTTTTCCCAGGGTATCTAGTTCTAAGACTTTCTTGGGACAAAATGCTACGCAAATATTACATCCCTTACAGCGTTTGGAGATTAATTCAATAGTAGCCAAAATACACCCTCCTATTTGATAATACTTCCCGGCAAGCCGAGGTTTTTTATAGAGACTGTTACAAAATACCCATCTGCGGTGTTACTCCTCAGCCGTTTGCTTGACGTACCCCCGTACGCCCACGCGGCACGGCTTCCGGTGCGCCTAGCATCTGAGCATTTTGTAACAGTCTCTTAATTTTATTGGTGTGTGTTTTTGCAACACACTCTTATGGTTCAAGGCAGTAGGCTTTAGGACTTTTATTGGAGATTTTATCTATTTGAGTCTAAAGGGGTCTTTTCACATTGTACCACTTCTTACAGTTGACGGCAAAGCCCTTTCAAGAGATATAAAGTATCCAGAATACACACTACTGTATAAAGAATACAAAAAACATAATAACAACAAATATAATAAATGTCTACTATTTTCGACATTTTAGGATAATATTATACACGAAAATCAGTCAATCATGGTTCGCAGTTTTTCGATATTTAAGAGGCGCACTGAGGACAAATAAAAATCAATTAGCCCTTCTTCTTTCATACGGGCCATTTCCCGTGACATTGAAGGACGTGATACATTGAGAAAATCTGCAAGTTCATTACGCTTTAGCGGCAGGGTAAAGGTAGTGTTTGCATTCTTTTGATACTGCTCAAGAAAAAATGCACAAAGTTTACCGCGCATGCTTTTCATCGACAGATATTCCACCTTTTTGTTAAGCTGAAGCGCCTTTTCTGAAATAATTTTAAGCATATTCAGCGTCAGGGTCTGATGCCAAGGGCATAGCTTTTGGCAGCCGCTGACGATTTTCTCTGGCGGCAGAAACAGCACGCTGCTGCTTTTTTGTGTGTATACGCTGGCAGGCCAGTGGGCCTCAGGCAAAAAGGCTGGCATTTCACCAAACAAACCGCCGGGCTGCAGGATTGTCATAATGATGCGGCTCCCGGCGGCATTTTCCTTAATGACTGCAGCTTCACCTGACAGCAGGATGCCGATACCTGATAAAGGTTCTCCTGCACTGACAATATAATGGCTTTTAGGATATTCTTTTACTTTGATATCGAGACAGCCCAGCATATTTGTCAGATCAGTTTGTCCGATATTCGAAAATAAAGGGGTTTTTATAAGAAAATCAGCAATAAAATGCAAAAGGTCACCCTCTTTTGGTAGCTATGGCTACCGATTATTATTTTCTATTATATTATGATTAGAACAAGAAGGAAACAGAAAACAAATGGAAGGGTGGCAACATGAAAAGAAAAATTGTAAGCATAGATGAAGAAAGATGCATCGGCTGCGGACTATGTATTACAGGCTGCCATGAAGGCGCACTTAAGCTCGTGAACGGAAAAGCAAAACTAGTATCTGATGCCTATTGTGACGGGCTTGGCGCTTGTTTGCCAGCCTGTCCGGTTAATGCAATTATATTGGAAGAAAGAGATGCCGAGGCTTTTGATGAAGTGGCGGTAAAGGCGCGCATGGCGCTATCTAAAGAAGCTGATCAAAGGCTAGGCGGGTGCCCAGGTGTCCAGGCTAAGCTACTGGAGAAAGAAACCGCGGCCGCACCTCTGGCGGATAAATCGTCTGAACTTCGGCAATGGCCCTGCCAAATTAAGCTGGTGCCAGTCAATGCACCGTATTTTGCGCAGGCTGAGCTTTTGATTGCGGCTGACTGTACTGCCTATGCCTATGCCAATATTCATCAGCAGTTCATGCGTAATAAAATTACTCTGATTGGCTGTCCTAAGCTGGATGAGGGTGATTATACTGAAAAGTTGGCAGCTATTATCGCACAAAATCAAATTAAAAATGTGACAGTACTCAGAATGGAGGTTCCTTGCTGCGGTGCATTGGTGCTTCAGGTACAACAAGCTATTGTTAAAAGCGGCAAGAAGGTTGCCTGTCAAGTAGTCATTATCGGTACAGATGGAACAATTATTGAATAAAAATCTCTAAGTATTTTAGAGTATTTTTAGTTAAAAAAATATTAGGGGGATGAAAAATGTCAAACATGTTTTGTTTTCAATGTGAGCAGACTGCAGGTGGTAAGGGATGTACTCAGGTAGGAGTATGTGGTAAGAAGCCAGAAGTTGCAACCAAACAAGACGAACTGACAGGCGCATTGGTGGGGCTAGCCCGTGCAGCTCAGGGCAAAACTACTAGCCAGTCGACGGATACTACTATTATTCAGGCATTATTTGCAACTGTGACAAATGTAAACTTTTCTGCAGAAGATATCGAAGGTATTATCAGCCAGATAAGAAGCGAAACAGCCAAACTTGGCGGTGCTGAAGAACTGCGCCCTAGTGATTTATGGGCCGGTGATCCAGATATTGTTTCCTTGCGTTCAACTTTACTATTAGGTCTCCGTGGCATGGCAGCCTATGCCTGGCACGCTTATGTACTGGAGAAACAAGATCCTGAAGTGAGTGCCTGGTTCTATAAAGGCATGCGTGCTGTTGGTGAAACCCATACAGTAGAAGAATGGCTTGGTTTACTTATGGAGTTTGGCAATATCAATTTAAAATGTATGGGCTTGCTCGATGAAGCCAATACTTCAACATATGGACATCCAGTACCTGTAAAGGTTACTACTAACGTGGAAAAAGGGCCATTCATTGTGGTGACAGGCCATGATCTCTTGGATCTACAGCAGCTTTTAGAGCAAACTGCAGGCAAAGGCATCAATATCTATACCCATGGTGAAATGCTGCCAGCCCATGCCTATCCTGAACTGAAAAAATATGCTCATCTTAAGGGGAACTTTGGTACAGCCTGGCAAAATCAACAAAAGGAATTCGAAAACCTTCCAGCTCCTATTTTATACACTACCAACTGCTTGATGCCGCCTAAAGCCAGTTATGCTGACAGAATTTTTACCACTTCTGTTGTTGGTTATCCCGAGCTGAAACATATTCCTGATGTACAAGCAGGGCAAAAGGATTTTTCACCGGTTATCAAAAAGGCGCTTGAACTTGGCGGCTTTGCTGAAGATAAACATTTTACCGGCATTAACGGCGGTTCAGAGCTTATTACAGGTTTTGCCAGAAATACTGTACTCGGGGTAGCGGATAAAGTAATTGATGCTGTAAAGACCGGCGCGATCAAGCACTTCTTCCTGGTTGGCGGCTGTGATGGGGCTAGACCTGGGCGTAACTATTACACTGATTTTGTAAAACAAACGCCGCAAGATACTGTTATTTTGACGCTGGCTTGCGGAAAATTCCGGTTTAATGATCTGAATATTGGTGAGATTGGCGGCTTGCCGCGGATTATGGATATGGGGCAGTGTAACGATGCCTATTCGGCTATTCAGGTAGCGGTAGCGCTTTCCAAGGCGTTTAACTGCAGTGTCAATGAATTGCCGCTAACGTTGGTGCTTTCCTGGTATGAACAAAAGGCGGTATGCATTTTGCTGACATTATTGGCGCTAGGCATTAAAAATATTTATTTAGGACCTACGCTGCCAGCCTTTTTGTCCGCCAATGTACTAAATGTATTGGTAGAAAAGTTTGACATAAAACCGGTGTCCACGCCGGAAAAAGACCTTAAAGCTATACTGGGATAAGAAAATCTTATCGGGCAGACTCAGCCGTTATGGTGAGTCTGTTTTTTTTGTGTCAAAACTTTTTCCTATCGCATATATATATCGAGTAATCTTCTAGAAATTGGCGATGAGCCAAACGCCGCAGTTGGGCTGGCGGTGGGTATTCAAATTGGCGGCTCGTGGCTCATAAATTATAGCCCATAACCTAAGAGGAGATGAAAGATATGTGTGGGATTGTCGGTATAGTAGATTGGGCAGAGGATTTGACACAGCAGCGAAACGTGCTTTCCGACATGGTCGACTCTCTGACCGCACGCGGGCCGGATGCAGAGGGAGAATATATTACGCCGCATGTAGCTTTAGGGCATCGACGGCTGAGTGTAATGGATCCAGCTAATGGTGCACAGCCTATGCAGAGAAGATGCGGCGGGCATAATTATATTGTTACTTATAACGGTGAGCTTTATAATGCACCGGAACTTAAAGCGGAACTCAGTAATCTGGGGTACTCCTTTAAAACGACCTGCGATACAGAAGTGCTGCTGACAGCGTATATTGAATGGGGACCACGCTGCGTTGACCGCTTTAACGGTATTTTTGCTTTTGGCATTTGGGATGATACCGAGCAGTGTTTGTTTTTAGCGCGTGATCGGATTGGGGTTAAGCCTTTGTTTTATACCGTGCGCGGCAGCAGCTTTATATTTGCTTCAGAGCTTAAGGCACTTCTAAGGCATCCTAAAGTAGAGGCCAAGGTGGACGGCGAGGGCCTCGCGGAAGTGTTCCTCCTGGGACCTGCGCGCACGCCGGGACATGGCGTTTTTCGGGGCGTTCATGAGCTTAAGGCCGGGTATATGATGCTATATAAGCGCAGCGGTATGCGGATTAGACCCTATTGGAAGCTAATCAGTGCGCCCCATTATGATGATTTTGCTACAACCGTAGCTAAAGTACGTAATTTATTGGAAGATACGGTACAACGGCAATTGGTGGCAGATGTGCCTGTATGTACACTTCTTTCGGGGGGCTTGGATTCTAGTGTGCTGACGGCCTTGGCGGCTAAGACCTATCAGATGCGCGGTGAAGCACTCCATACCTATTCAGTGG
>JAJFUN010000054.1 GCA_021372375.1 Pelosinus sp.
AGACAAACTTCAGTCGGCTGAGACGCTGCTTTTACGGACAGCCAAACATCCGACGGTAGCCGGGTTACAAGCTAGAAACATTTCGTTTACTACATATGATTACTTATATGAGGAAAAAGCATCGTTTGAAGAAGTATACAGCGCTATTGCTGCTGATTGTATTGCTAGAGCAGAGGCGGGGGAACAGGTGGTATATGCTGTGCCAGGCAGTCCCTTGGTTGCCGAGAAGACGGTACTTTTAATTCGTGAGCTGGCAATTAAGGAAAGTATACCGGTGAAAATTTTGCCTGGTATGAGTTTTCTCGAAACACTGTATGCTAGACTAGCCATTGACCCCATTGAGGGAATTACTATTCTTGATGCCGCTGATTTAGAACGTCTATTGCCGGAGGTGAATACCGCTCTGATTGTTACCCAGGTATATAACCGTCAGGTGGCCTCAGATACTAAATTAGCCTTGATGCAGCACTGCGCCGATGATTGGCAAATTATTTTAGTGAGAAATGTGGGTCTTCCTGATGAGGATATTCGCGAAATACCGCTGTTTGAGCTTGATCGGACAGAGGTAATTGATCATTTGACAAGTGTCTATGTTCCGGCCTGCAAAGAGCGTATAGCGCCTTTCGAGCTAAAGCCGCTGCAGGATATTATGGCTACGCTTCGTTCACCAGGGGGCTGTGTTTGGGATATGGAGCAGACCCATACCAGCCTCAGACGCTATTTTGTCGAAGAGGTATATGAAGTTTTAGAAGCCATTGATCTTGAGGACAGTGAAAAACTCTGTGAAGAATTAGGCGACTTGCTCTTACAGGTGGTATTTCATGCCAGAGTGGCCGAGGAAAGCGGTATTTTTAGTATGCAGGATGTTATTAATGGAGTATCAGAAAAAATGGTGCGCCGTCATCCGCATGTCTTTGGGGGCCTTACAGTAAGGGATGCTGCCGAAGTGGTAGTAAACTGGGAAGCTATTAAAAAGCAGGAAAAAGCAGGCGAACGCAAGCGAATATTAGATGGCATACCTAAAGGATTACCGGCTTTACTGCGGGCTTATAAACTGCAGGGGAAAGCAGCCAAAGTGGGTTTTGACTGGGATGATGTTCAGCCTGTATGGGACAAGGTTCAAGAGGAACTAGTTGAACTCCGTGAGGCGGCGGCAGCGGACAATCTTCGTGATATCGAGGGAGAACTCGGCGATGTCCTGTTTTCCGTGGTAAATTTAGCAAGATTTTTAGGTGTCGAAGCCGAAACTGCATTGAATGTGACCAATAATAAATTCATACGGCGTTTTCAATATATTGAAAATAAAGTAATGCAGCAAGGCTTAAAATGGGATAAACTTACATTAGAGGAGCTCGATAGGATATGGAATAAGGCGAAACAAGCTGAGTTGAGAGAAAAATGTTAAATTTTTAATAAAAACTAGCATTTTATAGTTATTTTTTTATAATAGAGAGAGGAATAAATTTATTCATAGCGAATAATGCTATTTGTAACGATTTCAAGAGGAGGATGGATTTGTGAATAAAACTGAATTAGTAGCCAGTGTTGCTGAAAAAGCTGAAATGACCAAAAAAGATGCGGAAAAAGCGGTGAACGCTTTATTTGCTAGTGTTGAGGAAGCTTTAGCTAACAATGATAAAGTTCAAATCATTGGATTTGGTACTTTTGAAGTAAAGACTCGTGAAGAAAGAAAGGGTCGCAATCCTCAGACTGGCAACGAAATTACTATTCCAGCGTCTAAAAATCCTGTATTTAAAGCGGGTAAAGGTTTAAAAGACGTCGTAAATAAGTAGTCAGTGACCAAAACCGGGTTAGTTTTCTAACCCGGTTTTTTTGTTAATTTTTTGTTAATTTGCGGCTAATGACTAGAATTCAGCAGGGATATATCTGATTACTGCAGTATATATGAAAAAAGAATGCTGTAATCAAGGAGCTTAGTATATGAATGGAAATATATTAATTGTAGATGATGAGGGTTCGATTCGTGAATTATTAAAATTTAATTTACAAAAAGAAGGTTATCAGGTTATTGAAGCTGATAACGGTAATACGGCAGTGGCTGTTGCCAAAACCGAGAAGCTTGATTTAATTGTTTTGGATTTAATGCTGCCAGGTCTAGATGGGCTGGAAGTATGCCGCTATTTAAAAAGCCAGCATACAACCACTGCTATTCCGATTATTATGCTGACAGCTAAGAATGAGGAAATTGACAAAATCATTGGACTCGAGCTTGGTGCGGATGATTATATGACCAAGCCGTTTAGTCCGCGAGAACTCGTTGCCCGCATCAAGGCTGTTCTCCGGCGCAGCGGCAAAGAGCAGTCCATAGCAGGGGAACTGGCCGTAGGGCGTCTTAAGTTTAATTTTAGCCGCTATGAAGCCTATTTGGGTAAAGAAAAGCTGGAGTTTACCCCCAAGGAATATGAACTGTTAAAACTCTTTATTACGAACATTGGTAAGGTATTTACACGGGAACAGCTGCTCGAAAAGGTATGGGGATACGAATATTTTGGCGATACTAGGACAGTGGATGTGCATGTGCGTCATTTGCGGGCAAAACTGGCGCATGACACCGAATATGCTGAGGCTATTGAGACAGTGCGCGGTGTAGGTTATCGTCTTAAGGATATATAATATTGTGATAACAGGGCATGCTAAAAAGGCATGCCCTGTTTTTTTGTATTCCTATTATCCATATTTAGGATTTAATGATAAATTAACAATACAGCTTTGCTTTTTGTGGTATATTGCACTATAGAGAGTAAAGATGTTAGCAGAAACACAGGAGGATCTATTATGGAATATAAAATTCAGGCTAATAAATTACAGCTTTATTATGGTAATACCTTGGCTTTAAAGAAAATTTCCATTGATGTCATTAAAAATACCGTACTAGCGCTGATTGGGCCATCCGGCTGCGGCAAATCTACTTTTTTAAAAAGCATTAATCGGATGAACGACCTTATTGACAGTGTGAAAATTGACGGCGAGGTATTACTTGACGGCAGCAATATCTATCACCCTGATACAGATGTTGTTATGCTAAGAAAACGGATTGGCATGGTATTTCAGCGCCCCAATCCTTTTCCTATGTCAATCTACGATAATATTGCTTATGGCCCGCGCATTCATGGCCTGAAGAACAAGGCCAAGTTAGACGAATTGGTAGAAAAAAGCCTCAAGGGGGCGGCACTGTGGGGAGAAGTGAAAGATCGTCTTTCTTCATCAGCTATGGGAATGTCCGGCGGACAGCAGCAGCGGCTGTGTATTGCCAGGCTGCTGGCTGTCGAACCTGAAGTGTTATTAATGGATGAACCATGTTCGGCCCTTGATCCTATTTCGACAATGAAGATCGAAGAATTGGTTACAGAACTGAAAAATCAATATACTATTATCATGGTGACCCATAATATGCAGCAGGCGGCCCGTGTGTCGGATTATACGGCATTCTTTTTAAACGGTGAACTAGTTGAGCATGATAAGACAGATGCCATATTTACCCGTCCACAGGATAAGAGGACAGAAGATTATATTACCGGACGGTTTGGATAAATTGGAGGGTTGATAAATGACTAGTACAAGGCAAAGTTATAACTTGGAATTAGAAAGCTTGCGTAATGATATTTTAGAAATGGGCAGATTGGTTGCTGACTCCATTGAAAGGGCTGTTCAGTCTTTGGCGGAGCAGAATATAGAATTAGCGCAGCAAGTAATGGCTGGTGATGATGAGATTGACAATATGCAAGTGGTAATTGAAGATAAGTGTATGTCACTCATTGCCAGACAGCAGCCCTTGGCCAGGGATTTACGCATTGTGGGTACAGGTCTGAAGATAACAACAGATCTTGAAAGAATGGGCGATCATGCTTTTGATATTGCCAAAATTACCGGAGATATTACCGGACAGGCACTGATAAAGCCGCTGATTGATATCCCGCGGATGGCGGAAATGACGCAAAACATGCTTAAAGATTCACTGGAAGCCTATACCAACTTGGATATTGCCCTAGCTGAAAGGGTCTGTCAGGCCGATGATGAGGTTGATAATCTTTACCAGCAGGTATTTCGCGAACTATTGACATATATGATGGAAAATCCGCGGACAATTGGCCAGGCTACGCAGCTCATTTTTGTGACACGGTATTTGGAAAGAATTGCCGATCATACTACTAATATTGCCGAATGGGTTATTTATTTGGTTACAGGGCAGCGGATTAGGAAAAATTAAGCAAAAAGTAGCTGACCCACTAAGATGCTTAGTGGGTCAGCTCTTTGTTTTACAACCTTAACGCAGCTTCGGCGGCGAGCGGTGAGCGTTCGCATTCGTCGTGCTGCAGGGTGACCTGGAAGCAAAGGGTAGAGCCGCGCATTTTTTCGCTGGCGTAGGATAATCCGTTGGAACGACTGTCTAAAAACGGATGGTCAATTTGTTCCGGATCACCGAGTAAAATAATTTTTGTGCCGACCCCAGGCCTGGTTATGACCCCCTTGGCTTGGCGCGGCGTGGAGTTTTGCATTTCATCGAGAATCATCCAGTATTTCTGGAGTGACCGTCCGCGCTGATAGGCTAAAGCTTCAGCCTGGATGGTACGCCGGTCAAATAGCATTTGTACTGTGTCTTCGCCCTCGGCGACCTCTTTATCATCAAGTGCTTTGTGTCCTGATATCAAGGTAAATAAGTTATCGCGCACAGCCCGCATGTAGGGGTCAATTTTTTCCTTTTCTGAGCCGGGCAGAAACCCGATATCTTCGTCCATTGGGATATTAGGCCGACAAATTAAAAGATGATGATATTCGTGGGTCTTAGAGTCTAGCGTTCTGTGCAGACCAGCGGCCAGGGAGTAAAAGGTCTTGGCAGTGCCGGCCGGGCCTTTAATGATGACTAAAGGGGCTTCCTTGGCACTCATTAATAAGCATTCCTGCATAAATACCTGACCGATATTACGCGGCGTTACGCCAAATGGAGTGTGGCTTTGATACCGAAGGTGCACAACTTTTTCTCCATCAAAGCGCCCGAGTGCGGTATGACGGTCATTGTCAGTTGATTGAATAAGTAAAAACTGATTGATTTCTAATTCAGCAGGCTGCAGGGAATGAGTATTTTGCTCAAAGGCTAGAATAAGCGACGGGTCAATTACATTGGTATCATCTTGATGAAAAGCATCAATTGTTTTGGAATCTGCATAAACATTAGCGCGACCGGTGTATTGCTCTTCGATGCTGGCTACTTTATCATTGCGGTAGTCTTCAGCTTGCAGGGATAAAATTGATGCTTTGACGCGCATATTGGTATCGCGGCTGACTAATATAGTATGGCGCTTTTTCTGACAGCCTTTGCATACTTGGAGGATACGGTTATCGCCTCTGCTTAGCGGCCAGTGGGCCGGCATGGCAGTATTCAAATGATTTGTTTCAATACGCAGCATGCCGCCTTGTTTGTTTAACGGCACACCTTCTAAAAGATTGCCTTGGGAGCGATAGCTGTCAATAATTCGGCTGACTTCACGGCTGTTTGCGCCACGATCACTGGCTTCTGATTTGAAGCGGTCAAGTTCTTCTAGGACTACTTCTGGAATTACTACCGTGTGTTCATTAAACGCAAACAGCGCATGGGGAGAATGCAGCAGTATACTGGTATCAAGTACGTAATATTTTTCCAAAGAAATCCTCCTCTATTGACGAGTATACTATCTTACAATATAAGTATATGCAATAAAGGTTATTTATAAGTTAACCGCGTGTTATTTTCCTGTAAATAAAACACTCTGTGTTTTTAAAACAACAAGAAAGTAAATAACGTTTCGGCTAATTCGGTAAATCAGACTATCAGTCATTACCCCGAAACGTTATACTTTCTTAGCTTGTAAAATAAAATAGCCAGCACTTGATTTTACTCATGTGCTGGCTATTACTATTTTTTGCAGATGGCTTTTTCAAAGATCGCGATCATTTGTGGGTCAAATTGAGTTTTGCTGCGTTCTAGTATTTTAGAAATTGCTTGCACGCGGGGGTTTTTCAGAACATAAAGGAGATTATCAAACACATCAGCCACGGCAATTAAGCGGGCAAATTCAGTAATTTGATTTTTCCTGAGACCAAAAGGAGAGCCTTGTCCGTCAAAGTGCTCATGATGCTGGAGGGCGACAAGGGCTACTAGAATGTTTAGCTCTTTATTTTCCCTGAGAGCCCAAAAACCGGCTAAAACATGTTCGTTTGTGGGGCTGTTTTTAATAAACTTGGTATTTAAACTTTTCAGCATATCTAGGGGCTCTGCTTGTCCGATATCATGGAGTAGCGCACAGGTGCCGAGAAATTCAAGATTCATATAGTTATAGCCTTTAGCCATGCCCATATGCAGGGCTAAAATGGCAATATGCAGGCTATGGTGATACAAGGTTTCATTTTTTAGAATATATTTTAAATTATTTTGGACGGTAGGCTTGTCCAAAATAGCACGGAGCATCTGATCAATTTTAGCGGCTGCGTCAGCAAGTTCAAAAACCTCTGACAAATCAGATTCGTACAGCATGGCCTGTATGGATTTTAGCACTTGTTCGGTTTGTAGGGCAGTCACTTCAGCCAGACTCAGTCGCTGTCCGTCAATTGTATCCTGGATGGCTAAATCGGTAATGCTGAGATTAGCTCTAATAAGCAGCTCAATATCCTCTTTTTTGAGGGGCAGGCCAGTAGAAATAAGTATTGTGCCGTTTGCCTCATAAATGGTTTCGCCAGGTATCATGCCTTCTTGCAGCTTAGAAATTGGTACTTGCTTCATATTGACGCCTCCTGCTTTTTGTTGTCAGCTACTATTTTTTGCAAAATTTCCACAATAACCGTTTTGTCAGCAGGTTTGGCGACGATGTCATTAGCACCGATTTTTAGGCACTGAGCTGTTATCTGAGGATGTGAGCCTAGGGCGGTAATCATTATAATTTGCACTTTGGTATCAGTAAGCCGCAAGGTACTAAGGGTTGCTATACCATCGAGATGCGGCATGGTAATATCTAAAAATATAATGTCAGGCAGTATGGTGCGGTGCTTTTCCAGTGCTTCAAGACCGTTTGCCGCTTCAAAGAGTTCAATGTCAGTTAGGGCTTGTACTTCGGCCTCTTCCAAAATTCGTTTCAGGGTTAAGCGCGACAAAGTCGAATCATCAACAAGCAGAACTTTCAATCGAGTACCCACCTTTCCACAATTAACTTTTGCTATTATTGTATCATAGAATGTAATCTAGTGCTGAAAAACCTATTATTTTGAAATAGGAATGGTAAAGGTAAAGGCGGTACCGGTATTTATCTCGCTGGCTGCGTCAATCGTGCCGCCATGCATTTCCACAATAAATTTCACAATCGCCAGGCCTAAGCCGGTTCCGCCTGTTGAGCGGGTACGTGCTCGTTCAACTCGATAAAAACGGTCAAAAATAAGCGGTAAATCTTTGGCTGCAATCCCGATGCCTGAGTCTTTGACACGAATATAGGCCAATTTTTCTGTCTGCCAGGTAGTAATGCTGATGCTGCCATTTTGCGGAGTATATTTGATGGCGTTATCAAGTAAATTAACCAAAACCTGTTTTAACCAATCTGGATTGGCTAATACAGAGATGGTGTCATCTTCTTGTAGTGTAAGGGCATGCTGCTTTTGCTTTAGGGCGGGGGTTAATTCATTGACAACTGTTTCAATAACAAGGGCTAAAGGTGTGGGCACCAGTACCACCTGTTTTTGGTATTCCTTAGAATTTAGCTTGGCCATTTGCAGAAGATCCTTAATCAGACGATGCATCCGTTCAGCTTCATTTTGAATAATGGTGATAAATTTCCGGCCAAGCTCCGGATCAGCCAGCGCACCATCTAACAGTGTTTCGGCAAAGCCCTTGATGGCGGTCAGCGGGGTAGACAGTTCGTGTGAGGCGTTGGCCACAAAGGCGGCCTGCCGTTCCTGCATTTCCTGCCAGGCAGTAATGTCATGGAAGACACTTAAGATACCGGTAGTTTCTTTTTCAATGGTAATTGGCGCTAAAAACACCTGAAATACCCGTTTGCCGTTTTGCATACTGGTTTTGAGGTCAATCAATCTGGACTCTCCACCGGTAATGGTATCTTGTACGGCTTGACTAAGCTGACTATTACCGATAATTTGCAGCGTATGCTGGCCAAGCATTTCTGGCTTAATAGAAAATATATCGCGCGCCATCTTGTTGGCAGTGGTAACGCGTCCAAAGCGATCGAGGAGAATTACGGCATTATCCATATGCTGCAGGATCAAGGAAAGTTTTTCGGTTTCGGCTCTGGCCTCAATGATTTTATCTTCTAAATTGGACGTTAAGGTATTGATAGTATGAGCTAGCAGTTCAAGCTCATCTTGTGTACGAATATGAATGCGGGCGTTTAAGTCGCCGCCTGCTATCTTGCTGGCAATGGCGGTTATCTTTTCCAGAGGAGCTGTGTATTTGCGGGCTAGTTTTATACTGATAAATATGGCCAGCAGCGAGGTCAGCGACAGCGCGGCAAGGAGGGCAGATTTAATTTCATCAAACCCGGTTTCTACATGCGAGAGGGTACTTGCTACTCGTACTACGCCTAGCACTTCATTTTCCTGCTTGATAGCCATAGCGGCATACAGCATGTTCTGGGAAAGGGTATCACTATAACGAATGGAGGTGCCTGTTTTGTTTATCAGTGCCGCGTTTATTTCAGGGCGCGCTAGATGATTTTCCATGATGCTGGGATTTTCCCAGGAGTCGCCGAGCACTGTCCCGTTGGCATCAATAACAGTAATACGCAAATCGGCAATACTCGCCAGTTCCTTGATTAATGTGTCAATCGTGCTTTTTTCCTTAGGCCCGCGCATATAGGGGGCGATTAACAAATCTACTACCTGGGCATGGGTTAATAATTGTTTTGTAAGATTTTCAACATTATATTGGTTAAAATACCACAATATATAACTACCAAGAATGGACATGGTTAAGATAATAAGAAACAAAAAGGAAACTAATAAGCGATTGCGAATGTTCCAATGAAACATTTAGGCATCCTCCTTTGGGGAAAGTAATATAGTTTTATATGGATTATAATCCGCTGGTAGCTGGTGTGCAATAAAAATAGTGCGCTGATATTACTTTTAACATAAAATTAACATAACCGCCAAGTTTTAAAATAAGCGGCAGAGAGTAGCAAATATTCTCTGGTTATGATATGATTGGATTTACTGATATTAGCGTGCGGAAGGGAGCGGAAATGGATTTGAGCAAAGTAAATAATGTACTGATTATATCTGCTTCTATTGGTTCAGGGCATAATCGGGCAGCTAATGCAGTGGCTGATGAACTCAAACAGCGTTATCCCGCAGCGCAAATTAACGTAGTAGATTTCATGGCAGGTCAAAATTCCTATATCAATCGTCTGGTAAAAGAAACTTATTTGAAATTACTTGATATATCACCTAATATATATGACCTTTTGTATCGCTGGACGCAAGGCGCGCAGCGCGGCAGCAAAGCTAAAAGCTTGATTGGCAGGATTATGAAACGGAGTATGGCCAAACTGGTTAATCGCTATCAACCGGATTTGCTGATAACAACGCATCCTTTTCCCTGCGGGGCTGCGGCGCATTTGAAGGCAGAAGGCAGGACTAATACGCCGCTGATGGCGGTTATTACTGATTTTTCTGTGCACCGTATGTGGATATATAAGGAAGTCGATTGTTATTTTGTCGCAGCGCCGGAATTTAAGGAGCAGCTAGCCGAGCAGGGGATTGAGCGTGAGAAGATACATGTTACAGGTATCCCCATAAGTCCGGAATTCGCGGCTAAAGTAGACGGTAATTTAATGATTGATAAATTAGGCCTTGATAAAAATAAGCCGATTATTTTAATTATGGGCGGGGGGCTTGGACTTGGCGGTGTCAAACAAGCGCTAATTAGTCTTGAGGAGGTAACCCTGCCTCTGCAGCTTATTGTCATAACCGGGCGTAATAGCGTATTAAGGCATGAACTCAAGGCGGCAGCAGATTCATCTGGTCATTTAACCCAGGTGCTGGGTTTTACCAAACGAATTTCTGAACTGATGGCCATTGCTGATATTTTAATAACCAAACCCGGTGCACTGACTATCAGCGAAGCACTGGCCATGAAACTTCCTATGCTGCTCTATGAGTCCATTCCCGGACAGGAAAAGGATAACGCGGCGTGGCTGGAGTCCAATGGCGCTGCCACGCTGATTCGTGAGGGAAACGATCTCGCCGGAGAGGTTACCGCCATGCTGGTAAATGAGGAACTTCGCAAAATAATTGAGGGAAAAGAAGCAGTACTCGCTAGGCCCCAGGCTGCCGCTGATGTGGTAGCTGTAATTCAGTCACAGCTAGGAAGTTTGAAATATTAAGTGTAAATTAACATAATAATAACAAAAAAATAGATGGTTTGCGGTACTATCAAACTAGAGAACCT
>JAJFUN010000063.1 GCA_021372375.1 Pelosinus sp.
ATACGCTCTACCGACTGAGCTACATCAGCAGATTTTTTTTGGTTGCGGGGGCAGGATTTGAACCTGCGACCTTCGGGTTATGAGCCCGACGAGCTGCCAGCTGCTCCACCCCGCGATATTTAAATGGTGGAGAGAGCTGGATTCGAACCAGCGAAGGCGGAGCCGGCAGATTTACAGTCTGCTCCCTTTAGCCACTCGGGAATCTCTCCATATAGTTTGTCATGAATGGAGCTGGCGAGAGGAATTGAACCCCCAACCTGCTGATTACAAGTCAGCTGCTCTACCAATTGAGCTACACCAGCATGTCGCATCAGTGACAAAAAATATTATATAACACTATTTTATTTATGTCAACAATTTTTATAAATATTTTAGCTTCACTTTTTTACCACTCAAAGCACGCAATTGCTTAACTTCTCATTTTTTGCCACTGAACATCTGTAAATGTAACCTCATTAGCATTGACTTGTAGAATTACGTAAATTGTAGAGGTTCTCCCTTGAAAACTACCTACAGATGTAATTTTATAATATGCAGGAGGAATAAACGTACCTGCTGTTGGCACATATGCCGTATAATTACCGCCACCGTCACGCTGTTGAATTGTTACCTTATAAGTGCCTGCAGAGTTGTCAGTCAATACGTTAGTGTTGTTCCCCAACCAACCCCAGGGTGCAGCATCAGCGCTCTTATCATAAGCATCCCTCGCCAAACTGACAAGTGCCCGCTTAGCTCCAGCTTCAGCAGCATAGTCTGCCTGAACATGTTCTGTAGTAAACGTTACACCCCTAATCAAATTTGATACATAAGGTAATAAACCTGATATAAGAATTGCTAAAACACACATAAACCCTATTGCCATAAGCACAGTCACGCCTTGCTGACCACGCAAGTAGTTTTTCATAGTATGACCCCTTTCAAACAATAATGCTATTAAAGATTATTGATCATTACTTGACTAGTAAGCGTTTCCGTCTTTGTTCTCCCTGACATAACTATTGTTATTGTTACTTTTTTACGTCTCTGTCTTTGGTCAGCAATGTCACCGTCTACATTCGTATCTTCAAGCTTTATGTCAAAATTTTGCACGTTGTTTGCTATTAAAGTAACCGTTTTTTTAATGTTCGCAGCTGGCCAGGGCTTTGAATTTTGCGGTGACGGGGCATACTCCATCACAAGACTATGATTTCGTAGCACAATATGTCGTTCTTCTCTATTTTGATAAGCATCACTATTCTCTAGACCGCGAACAAAATATATTTCTGGCGTTTCTATCGGCAAATCAAAACCAACTATAGTAGGATACTTAACACTATTTTGTGGTAAGAACTTACCATCTTGGGGGATAACTAGGGTGTCAGCATATGCATATTGCAATTCCTCGCCAATTCTATTTAAGGCATTGGTAGCATCCTGTAAATTATTTCCCTTTCTAATGTTATTTGAATCAATCCTGAAAGAGTTACTTGTAATAACAGCAACTGCGCCAAGAACAATAAGCATCAGCGTCATTCCTACCATCAGCTCAACCAGCGAAAATCCCTGCTCACTTTTTAATAATTTCATAAAATCCCCCTATCCCTGCTAGCCTATAAATTTCATTACATTACTCATTTCGCAAATTTAGATTAGTATCATTATTTCAGCTGTTCTTTTGTTAAACTTATATTCGCTATTAAAATATTAGCATCATTATTGGTACCATTGAAAGAATCATTAGTCCATTTTATGCCAATCGAATAATAACCAGCAGGAACATTTTTCAGTTGAATATAGCCATCTTTGACTGCTACATAAATTGTTTTGGTTATAGGAGTACTATCTGTTGTGATTACTTTAAGATTTTTTACTGTGCCGCTGCCCGCAGTTGGTCCATATAACCAGTTATCACTAGCTTTCACAAGAAGATTCTGTACGATGCGGTTATTTGTGTTTAGCGATATATCTCCCAACGTACTGCTAGCCACTGCGCTAGGTCCAATATATTTGAGATAAATATCAAGCTTAAAATTCTTATAATCGGGTGTCAAAGTCCATTGATTCGAAAAAAGCTTGGCATCACCAGAAGCATCTGCATACGAACGCACATCATTAATACACTGGAATGCAAAATCATCGCATTGTGCTGTATCATCAGGCGTACTATTATTAGGCGTACTATCATTATAGTTACCAGTAAAATAGATATTATCAAACTGCAAGCATTCGCTGCTGCTGCCCCAGTTAGTAGTTAATGCTACATTGAGATTATGATCTGCATCCTGCTTGGGAAAATTAAAATTATCATAATATTTAGACCATAATTGATATTTTCTACTTTTCGCTGTTTCAAACCAGCCCGATCCACTACCATTATCGGCAGTAATTTGGGGGCTGGCTGGATCATCTACAAGCCTATAGTCTCGAACAATTCCACTTTTAGTTTTGTCCATAGCATTCCAGTGATCATCATATGCCCCATTATGCAGGCCTATAGGAGGAGGGCCAGTGGGATTATTGGGAGGGTCACCGGGATTATTGGGAGGGTCATTGGGCGCGTTATATAGCGGTTGGCTATAGTAGTAATTGACCATGGCGATATGTCTTTGCGCTTTTGCTACGCGATCTGTCCAAGTTACTGTTACCCTCGCTGGTATAAGGCAATTATATATAGTGCCAAGTTCAGCTTGCAAATTAGGCCGTTCTATTGCTATATGATAAATAACGCCTGTGTCAGGATCTTGAGGATTAAGATTAGTAATATTAGAAGTGTCAAGCACTTTGCTGGCAGTAACGTCCGTCTGCTTTATCCGGTCATTGACTTTTATTGATTCTAATGTTTGCTTGGCCAAATAAGTAGCATAGGCATTATCGTCGGCGGTCATAAGGCTTCTTGTGGAGTGATTAAAAGCATAAAGTATGCCGAGCAATGCCGTAGTAACTACCACCGTCCCTAATACGGCGTCAATAATTAAAAATCCCCGCTGTTTTGTTAGACGATTATTGGGAATTAATGTAGTTATGTATACAGAAAACCAACTAAACCATTGTTTTAATTTTCGCATCGCTAGTGTTGTTATACTGCCTTGCAACATTATACCCCCCCTAATTTCTAGGCTTTTACTTTTATCCTTCATAAATAGTTTCGCTAAAAAAAACAGAACTCCTGCCAAATAATTCTATTTTTTTACTTACCGTCAAGCGCATATTTTTTGTATCAATGCATAATAAAACCTCTAGAAAAATTCTAGAGGTTTTGTATTTACAACTAAAATGGTGGAGAGAGCTGGATTCGAACCAGCGAAGGCAGAGCCGGCAGATTTACAGTCTGCTCCCTTTAGCCACTCGGGAATCTCTCCGTATACGGCTGTCGCTAAACATCCATCTGCGTTGTTGCTTCTGCGCTTCGTTACTCGACGTGATTACCATCACGCCTCCGTTACGATGCTCGTCGCGCCTAGCATCTGAATATTTATCAACACCCTAAAAACTTTAGTGTATGGAGCTGGCGAGAGGAATTGAACCCCCAACCTGCTGATTACAAGTCAGCTGCTCTACCAATTGAGCTACACCAGCATATAAAATTAAGTTGGTGGCGGCGCAGGGATTTGAACCCCGGACACTGCGGGTATGAACCGCATGCTCTAGCCAACTGAGCTACGCCGCCAGTGGTTGCCCAATGCTAAACACCCATCTGCGTCGTTGCTCCTGCGTTCCGCTACTCAACGTGATTACCATCACGCCTCCGTTGCGGTACTCGTCGCGCCTAGCATCTGTGTATTTATCATTGCGCTCAGGAGACAAAAGAAACAACTTTTGTTCCCAGAACTATCGTAATCGAAAGCCGAATGTCGACCGTCGAAAATCGAGCAAATGGAGCTAATGACCGGGATTGAACCGGTGACCTTATCCTTACCAAGGATACGCTCTACCGACTGAGCTACATCAGCATAATTGGTTGCGGGGACAGGACTTGAACCTGTGACCTTCGGGTTATGAGCCCGACGAGCTGCCAGCTGCTCCACCCCGCGGTTACCAGACATTAGATTTTAGACTAAAAACTAAACGCTAAAATAAATGGTGGAGAGAGCTGGATTCGAACCAGCGAAGGCAGAGCCGGCAGATTTACAGTCTGCTCCCTTTAGCCACTCGGGAATCTCTCCATAATCGACTGTCACTAAACGCCCATTTGCGTCGTTACTCCTGCGTTCCGGTGCTCAACGTGATTACCATCACGCCTCCGCTCCGGTACTCGTCGCGCCTAGTATCTGTACATTTATTGACACTCTCAAAACATCACTAGGAAATGGAGCTGGCGAGAGGAATTGAACCCCCAACCTGCTGATTACAAGTCAGCTGCTCTACCAATTGAGCTACACCAGCACTTTTTAAAACCCGGTGACGAGATATAATATTATCATAGGTTTTGTATCTTGTAAAGAGTATTTTCATTGGTAAAATTTAAAAATCTAAGTTTTTCGCTAATTAATTGTAAAGGAGGCTGGCGGCACTAAAAATATCAGTGCCACCGCCTCTTGCGTAAATTCTAATTATGCCCCTCTAACAAAGTACACGATAAAAACAACAGCGGCAAGAACCAATCTATATACGGCAAATATAGCAAAATTATTTTTCTGCAGATATTTGAGCAGTACACTAATACAAATCAGCCCTACAATCCCTGAGGTGACCGTTCCCAACAAAAATAGCGGATTGAGCACATTATGGATGATGTCCGGTGTATGTTTCAGCGCTGCCCCGGCTATAATCGGTGTTGCCAGCAAAAAAGAAAACTTGGCTGCCGCTTCGCGGGTGCAGCCCAAGAGACGTGCTGTGGTCATAGTGATACCTGAACGCGAAACGCCAGGTATAAGGGCTAGTGCCTGAGCAGCTCCAATTAAAAACCCTTGCTTAAAGGTTATTTTATCATAAGTTACTCTTTGCACAGCAATTTTGTCTACAAAGTATAAGATAATCCCCATGATTGCCAGCCCCACGGCAATAATAAGCGGCTGCGAACGAATAAACTCATCAATCTTTTTTTCAAACAGCAGACCCACGATCCCGCCAGGAATTGTAGCTGCCACTAAGCACCAAAACATCTTACCTGCTTTGGTCTTTAAACCTGTAGTTAAGCCGCCTACGATAAGCTCCACCCAATCCTGAAAGAAATAAATAAGCACAGCCACCAACGTGCCAACATGCAAGGCCACATCCAGGGCAATATCAATATTGCCGCCGATTTGATTAATAATAGGATCCCAGCCAAACAGCCAGCGCACCAGAATCAAGTGGGCAGAGCTGGAAATAGGCAAAAACTCACCCAACCCCTGCACAATACCTAACATAATTGCAATAAACCATATCATAAAATTTCTTCTCCTCTTTTGCCTAGTCTTGGTAAAAAGTACACAGTAAAATTCCTTCTTACTGTATACACTTTTCACGATTTTCATGCTCAATAAACACGCAAGTAAAATTATACTTATTCTTGGCACAAAAAACAAGGCTTCCTAATTAGAAAGCCTTGTTTTTATCTCATAATACTTATGCTAATTCCGCAAATTCCTTAGCAAACTGCTGCGGTGATACATTAGTAACAGCCGCTAATTTCTTAACCTGATCCGGCGCAAAATCAGCTTTACCCAGACGAGTCATGAAGGCTCTGGCAACACGGTATTGCACACCTTCCATATTTACCATACGGACTTGGGTCTTCTTGGTTACAGGATCAATAATTTCAGCAAACGGCAATGGTTTAATATCCGTACCGGTAACAGTAATAATCGCATCTGTACTGCCATTATTTAAAAATTCAAAAGCGGCATAGCCAAGATTTCTCGTATATTCAATGTCATAGGCAGTAGGGCCGGCGCAGCGCAGCTCATAGCCGATATCTTTACTAACAAAGGCCATTTTAACACCAAGCTCGGCCAACCGTTTTACCACGGCATTCTTTAAGAGTCCGCCAAAATTGATTTCGGCATATCTAAGATGACCATGTTCATCTTTTTCGAGAGCGCCCGCAGCCGCCAAATCTTCTTCCGGAATCTTTTCAATTACGCCTTCAGCGACAATGGCCAGGCCAAACTTCTTGCCATCAGCCAATCTTTTAATTACCGAACCGGCAATAATGTCAACGATCTGCTTTAGGCTTACTTTTTCCGTGGTAAATTCTTCAGGAATGATAGTTACCTGTGCGGCAGCGCATTTGCCGATACCAAGCGCCAGGTGACCTGCAGTACGGCCCATAGCAATCCCTAAGAACCAACGCTGTGCAGTTTTGGCATCTTCTAAAATATTGGTAGCAATTTCTGCTCCAATTTGGCGTGCGGTTTCAAACCCAAAGGTCGGCACACCTTCCGGCAGCGGCAAATCATTATCGATTGTTTTAGGCACATGCACTACATGCAAGTCGCTGCCCATTTCTTTTTTGGCATAGCCAGCTACTGAATACGCAGAGTAAGCGGTATCATCGCCGCCAATAGTAACTAAATGGGTAACACCCATATCTAATAATGTTTTTACCACATTTTTCAGATGTTCTTCATTTTTAGTAGGATTAAACCGCGCGGTATGAATAATTGTACCGCCTTCCAAGTGAGTTTTGCTGACCATATCAGCAGTAAGCTCAACTACATTCTTCTCACCTTTAGCCAAATGGGAAAACCCATCCATTATTCCAATTACATCCCAGCCATTATTTCTGGCTGCAATGGTAACAGCACTAATTACACCATTCATACCAGGAGCCGGACCACCGCCGCAGACAATCGCTACCTTATTTTTTGACATAAATAATTCCTCCTCATACTATAAACTTGGTACAAACTACCCCCATTATTGCAGTTTGTCCAAAATCACTTACTAATATTTAATGATAGCAAATTCTAGGTATAATGGGAATAGTTTAACTCAATTATTTTTCCACTTCGTAATCTCAGGATAGTTTCCTTCCCGTGTTACTGGAACACTGCTAACATTAAACTCTGCTTTAACACAAAAGCTTTTGGTAGAAAATTTCCGTATACCACTAAAGATTAGGGAAATTATTGTTAATATAAAAAAAGCAATACCCCTTCACGGTATCGCTCTTAGTACGAATTTTTAGTTTTCACCTTCGGTATCTTCCCCATCGCTCAGACTAAACCCGGTCAGCCCTTTGCAAATGCAGCGAATATCATTTTCTTCACCACGATTATCCAAATAACGTTCTAACTTGCGTTTGACACGCTGCAAGGCATTATCAATAGACTTTACATGGCGTTCTAATTCTACCGCAATCTCCTGATATGATTTTCCATCAAGATAAGACATCAGCACCTTCCACTCCAGGTCACTTAATATCTCACCCATTTTTTCTTCAATATCAATAAATTCTTCTCGGCTAATCACTAACTCTTCCGGATCAGAAATTTTGGAACCTGATAATACATCTAACAATGTCCGATCAGAATCTTCATCATAAATTGGTTTATTCAAGGAAACATAAGAATTCAAAGGAATATGTTTCTGCCTGGTAGCTGTTTTTATCGCAGTAATAATTTGCCTTGTAACACACAATTCGGCAAAAGCCCGGAAAGAAGAAAGCTTATCATTACGAAAATCACGAATGGCCTTATAGAGACCAATCATCCCTTCTTGAATAATATCCTCCCGATCCGCACCAATCAAAAAATATGATCTGGCCTTAGCTCTAACGAAGTTGCGGTATTTGTTAATCAAATAATCCAAAGCGACTGCATTTTCATTGTCTTTGGCATCAATTACGATTTCCTCATCTGTCATGTTTTCAAAACAACTATATAAATCGTATTGAGTGTTTATCCGCATCACACCGCCCCCACTCTTCGTTTTTTTCAAAATACCAGTAATTTTTCTCTTACCAGTAAAGCATTCGGTCTATATGATAATTGATTACATAACTTATCACATATCATCACTTTTAGAATTATACTCTACGCCCTGTCCCAAGTCAAGCGCAACTTCGTTCCCGCCAGAAAATTACTAGCTTCGACGTATTTCATCCAGCCGTTTTGCTACCTCACCGCTAATCCGGCTGCCAAGTTCATGCCGGCCACGATTAAGTACGCCTTCACTAAACGTCTCTTTGAGTATCTGCCCGGTTTTCTTAACATCCAAATATAATTCTCTTGCCGAAATGCGAAAAGCCCCTGCCCCTAAAATAATCCGCTGCTCCATCCAATCAGAGGTAACAACATATACATTAGCCGACCTATCTTGCCGTGCTAGCAAATAGGCGGTCTTTTCAATATAACTGTCAGCTGTTTCTCCTTCTTTGGTATAGACAGTCATCAGATGCTCATTTTCCTCGCGGCAGGATTCCTGACCCGCTACACCCTGGGCATCGAAAACCAGCATGACTGCATAACTTTTAAAAGCCCCATATCCAGTCAAAATCTCACCCAGCTTGTCCCTGGCATGCTCAAGATTATCTTTACTTAATTCGATTAATTCCGGCCACGCATGAATGACATTATAGCCATCGACCAGCATGGTATCTTTTACCACAGTATCACGCATAGATTCTCCTGCCATGCGCTAATCACGCATTTTGTAAATTCGAATACCTTTATTATACCCGATATAAACATAAGACGATAGCCCCGGCGAGCTATCGTCTTACGTACTTATTTAAGTTTCTGCTCTCTTTGTTTACGAACTTCATAGAGTAGTAAAGAACAGGCCACTGAGGCATTTAATGAGTTAATTTTACCACGCATAGGGATCTTGACCAAAAAATCGCAGCGCTCCTTCACAAGCCTGCCAAGGCCTTGCCCTTCACTGCCGACCACGATCACTAGAGGCCCTGTCAAGTCAGCATCATAATAATCAGCTTGGCCCTCCATATCTGCGCCAACAATCCACATGCCTTGCTTTTTAAGCTGATCAATAGTCTGCCCGATATTTCCTATCCGCGCAACAGGTACATACTCCACAGCACCAGCTGAGGTTTTAGCTACCGTACCAGATAGCGGACAGCTGCGCCTTCTAGGAATGAGCACGCCATGGACGCCCGCTGCATCAGCGGTCCGAAGAATCGCCCCTAAATTATGCGGATCTTCAAGTTCATCTAAAAGCACAACAAACGGCGGCTCCCCAGAATCTTTAGCTGCCGCAAGAATATCTTCTATTTCTGCATATTCTACTGGTGGCACCAGCGCCAGCACGCCCTGATGCCGGACACCGCCGGCAATGCTATCAAGCTTTCCTGCATCCACTTCCTGCAGTACAAGCCCTTGGCTGCGGGCTAGTCCAATTATTTCTCTAATTACCGCACCGTTTTTTTCGCCTTTGGTAATAAGCACTTTATTTATGGCACGTCCGCTCTTTAGTGCTTCAACCACACTGTTGCGCCCTGCAATAAACTCTTCAGCATTTGCCATGATTATTCTTCCTTCCCGTTTACTCGTCCACAGCTCATAGCCCCTTCGCGGCATACCCCTTGGGTAACACAAGTTGGGCCTGCATTTTTAAATAACTGCGGCGAAACCTTTTGGACTTCCTTGAGCATCAGGCTGGCCATCTGTCTAATTTCCCACTGAGCACGGAAGCAGCAGCGCTCACTAAAGAAGTTTAAGAGAGCCCTGGCATTCATCGTTACGACAATTTTGGTTTCGGTCGCATTGGCTAAAACATACCGTGCATCTTCAGCCGGAATGCCTGCCTCAACCAATTGATCATAAGTACCGCGGATATTTTCCATCAGTGCTGCAAACTTTGCTTTGGCCTCAGGCCTTGCCGCAATAGACGGCGGTAGTATGTATTCAAAATCATGCTCTTTGACATAACGCTGTGATTGCTGCGAATAGGAAGCAATACGGTGCCTAACAAGCTGATGCGTTAAAACACGCGATACTCCTTCCACTGCAAACGTAAAACTGGCATGCTCGATAGTTGAAGTGTGTCCCATTCCTACTACTTTATCCACTAATTTTGCCACTTGACTCTCGGTCATCTGCTCCATAAGTTCTTCTGCGCCCACCGGAGAATAGCAAAGCCGCATCGCCGTCGCCACCGCTCTATCCGGATTGGGTGTATAGCTAATTAATTTTACCTGCACTTACTTTCCCCCGCTGTTCTTATCAATATTTGTCATTTCCCGGGAAATGATCATAAAGGCTTGTCCGGCAATTTCCGACAAACGGTCATAATTCTGCGTAAGAAACAGAAAGCCTAAGAGCGCCTCAAAACCCGTACTGCAGCGATATTCACCAACTGTAGCACTTTTCGGCACATTGGACTTGGCATTGCGCCCCCGCTTGACGATAGCTATTTCGGCATCAGTCAAACTACTTTCCAATTCACGATATGCTACTGCCTGCATTTTGGCAGATACAATCTTGGCATCATAAGTGTGCAGTACTCTAACCTTGTTTTGCTCATAATTTAGTAACGCTGTGCGCACAAACATTGTAAAACAGGCATCGCCAATATACGCAAGCACCAAGGGATGCATACGTTCAGGCGGAATTTCCTTCTGCCGCTCTTCTTTGCCGCTTGTCTGCGCCATAACATTTTTCATTAAAAACTGAAAATGTCCGAAATCCATTTTACCACCCTATCCGCCTATTTTTTTACAGACCACCGTACGCCCTGCGGCGAATCCTCCAGCATAACCCCTACTCTATTCAATTTGTCACGAATGGCATCAGCAATGGCCCAATTTTTTTCTTTACGTGCCTCTTGCCGCAGTTCAATAATAATATTCATTAATTGTTCGACAAACTCACTATCAGCACTTTCCTTGGCCTCTTCTTGTTCAAACAAACCAATAATTGATGCCATTTCTAGGTAAACTTGCTCTGCTATCTGGAGAGATTTTGCATCATTTTCAATTTGCTTCGTAGTTACCGCACTATTATAGATGTTAATTTCTTTGGCTAGGCCAAACATTACGCTAATCGCCAGTGCTGTATTAAAATCATCATCCATGGCCGCGTAAAAATCATTTTTGGCCTGCGCTGCAGCGGCCGCTAAAACCTTCGAAGCCTCACTGGCCGTTCCAAAGGGCAGTGCCTTTAGCCTGTTTAGATTGTCAAACGCAGTTCTTAGCCTTTCCATACTGCGCTGTGCTTCAGAGAGACGTACATCACTAAAATCAAGCGGACTCCGATAATGAGTGGCCAAAATAAAGAACCGCACCACTTCGCCCGGATAATGCGCCAAGATATCTTTCACCAAAAAGAAATTACCCAGCGACTTACTCATTTTTTCTTCATTTACTGTAATAAAGCCATTATGCAACCAATACTTGACAAATGGCGCCTTACCGGTAGTTGCTTCGGATTGGGCAATTTCATTTTCATGATGCGGAAAAATGAGGTCACTGCCGCCGCCATGAAAATCAAAACTATTGCCAAGATACTTTAAGGACATCGCCGAGCATTCAATATGCCAGCCCGGTCGCCCCTGCCCCCACGGACTTTCCCAGGCCGGTTCACCTGGTTTGGCGCTTTTCCACAAGGCAAAATCCATCGGATGATTTTTCCGTTCATCCACATCAACACGCGCCCCTGCCTTCATATCCTCTAGACACCGCCCGCTTAGCTTGCCGTATTGGGCGAAACTTTCCACTGAATAATATACATCACCATCAATTACATAGGCATGCCCTTTGTCTACCAATTTTTTCACCATTTTAATAATATCTGCCATATGCTCTGAAACACGGGGATAAATTTGGGCCCGGCGGACATTTAGCTGATCCATGGCCTCAAAATATGCCGCAATATAACGATTGGCTATGGTATCCCACGTCACGCCTTCTTTATTAGCAGTATTAATAATTTTATCATCCACATCCGTAAAATTCTGTACATGCTGTACGGTATAACCGCAGTGCTCTAAATAACGTTTGATTACATCCCAAGTAACATAAGGACGGGCATTGCCGACATGGGGATGATTATATGGCGTTATACCGCAGACATACAGCTTGATTTTGCCTGGCGTACCTGGCACAAATTCTTCTTTTTGTTTAGTTAAAGTATTATATACTCTTAATGTCATGTATTTTTCCGCTCCTTTTCAAGTTCCACAATTCGTGTTTCTAAGCGCTGAATATGACGCTGCATACAAATCATCATTTCTTCCATTGGATCAGGCAAATCGTCGTGCTCAAGATCAATGTTATCATTATCGTTATCACCGCTGGCCGAGGCAACTTTTTTGCCTTCATGCCACACCACTTTGCCAGGTATACCAACAACCGTTGAATTAGCAGGAACTTCGTGCAATACTACTGATCCAGCGCCAATTTTAGAATTATCACCCACCTTGAAAGAGCCGAGTACTTTAGCCCCGCTGGCAACTACTACATTATTGCCAACCGTAGGATGCCGCTTGCCCTTTTCCTTACCAGTCCCGCCCAGGGTTACTCCCTGGTATAACGTTACATTATTGCCAAGTTCAGCCGTCTCGCCAATGACAATTCCTGTGCCGTGATCAATAAACAACCCTTCGCCAATAGTTGCGCCTGGATGAATTTCGATACCAGTGAAAAACCGGCCTATATTAGAAATTAAACGAGCCAGCAAAACCCAATTTCGTTTATACAAGTAATGACTAACTCGATGTAACCA
>JAJFUN010000064.1 GCA_021372375.1 Pelosinus sp.
CGGATAGCCAAAGGAAAAAATTTTTTCATTCAAAATGACATTCGGTACAATGACATCCTCCTGCAAAGACGCCAAACGGATTATAAACTGCCAGTCTGTCTCCTCGTACTGTATGAGCGGCCCGTCAATCGTTACCTTTTCGGCTGTCAGTTCAAAAGTCTTTCCGGGATAATCCTCCATAATCTTTGCTGCGATATCACTATAGGAGAGACTGGTATCCTGGAAAGAACGGCTTTTCTTCTTCCGGTCTAAAACTGATGTTTCTGATAAACACTCAGCGGTAAGAATATATACTCCGCCCTGAATGCATACTTTTACATTTTTGAGCCTGCCCTTAAACAGCCAGGACTTTTTTTCATCATCTTCTATAAAAACATTGACCTGGTCATCTACTGACTCCTTTAGTCCTGCCCTTGCTGCCTCGCTTTCATTTACCAGCACATTAATGCGCATTTGGGCGTGATTATTAAACTCCTTTTTGATAGAAAGCGCATGCAGCGACTGTATTTTCCACGGAGCATTTACCTTTATCTTATCTCGTGATATAGCTGCCAATTTTGTTCACCACCAATTTTAAAATTAGTCTACAAATACTTTTCGTCCCCCGCGCCGCGCCGGGGCGGTAGCCATATCCTTGCCCTGGCGGATATCGCTGAGAATATTCGAAAGATGTCGCTGCATATCCGTATGCGTGCTGTCTTTGGCGGCAATGCCAAGCCGCGCTGAGGTATAGGCGGTAATGAGCAGGCGCGCCACCGGCTCTCCTGCTGCACATTGGCTGACAAAGGCGTAATCAAAAGGCTGCATGGCCTTATTTTCGAGCGCCTCGCTGGCAAACCGTCTGGTAATCAGAGGTGAGAGCGTAGGCTCATACGGCGCGGCGTGGCGCACGTTAATTATATTGACGGTATCATATTCGGTGGCCAGATCGGCAAAGTTCTGGTAGTCATCCCTGAGTCTCGCCCCCGCCTTTAGCTTAAAGCGGCAAAGTTCCAGCTCATTTTCGGCAAGTTTTAGCCCCGGCTGCAAGATAACATCACCACTTCCTAAAATAAAGTCACCGCTCGTTTTTTCCTTTTTAAAATAGATTTTTACTATTGCATCCTGGCCTGTCGCTGTATACGGCACATGAACGCTTTCATTCATCATATAGATTTTTCCCTGATAGCGGACCATGCCGGGCTCTACACTAATGTTGTCACTATTAATAATAAGCTTGCAGCCAGCAAGAATACCGTCCGAATAGTCGCGGTACAGAATGTCCGCATAATCCCGCGGATAGTCCCTGAGCAGACTGAGCATTTCGTGCTTGAGCACACGCCCGGCAGAAAAGATTGGATATTTGTTGATAAACATGTTGAACTCCTATTTTCGTTATTTCAAACCGTCAAAGAAATTGGTTTCCCACAAGTCATTTTCAAAGGTAAAGAGTTCTTCCCTGCCAAGATAGAGGCTCCCGTACTGCCTGAGTACAGGCACAACGCTAAAGCCCCACTGACTTTCCCGGGGCCAGACAAAATATTTAATTTCATTTTCGATAATATTATCGGTCTCATCCTGAATGATGATATCCCCGTATTTTTCCTGAATCTCTTCATATACAACCTGGCAAAAATCCTCACGGCGATTTTCATATACATAAGTAAAGCGTTCTTCGCCGCTTAGATTTTTTAGCTGGAGTTTTAGGGCAACGCCCTCGACATACCGGGAAATATGCCCGCCGATATTACGGACGCCATCATTGGTAATCAGGACTTTTTCCTCACCGATATGCGTAAGCGCGGTAATGATATACGGCAGAATTGCTGGACGATGGCACATGGTAACTTCAGCATACCCGCCTTTTTTAGCCTTTAGGTACTTGATAGCTCCCCGTAGACAGGAAAGCTTGAGCTCCGGCCCGTTTACGCCTTCCCGTCCGCCGAATTCAATGACCCTGCCTGGAATGAATTCCTTGAGCGCGTCTTTAAAAAGATCAATTTTACAGGACTGCCCGGTGAGTTTTATCACACTGTAATTCGTTAACTGCCCCGAAGCGTACTGTTCTTCGATAAATTTCCGGATAATATCATAAATATCGGCTTTCAGGAGCAAGCTGATATCATATAGACTAAAACTAATAAGTGGTATATCCCGGAGCGTTTTTAGGCCAAGCCCATCCCGCACAGAGATGCGCCAGCGTCCAACCGCTAGTACCTTTTCCCCGTTTCTGGGTACTTCCTGTTCATCATTATCAATAATAATGCGCTGATACCGCCGCCCGGCAAACATTTCTGTTTTGATATCTTCCGCTAACTGAAAAAGAAAATAAAAGTTGTTCTTGACTTGAAAGTATTCTTTGGGACTGCCGCTTTCATAGTTTTTAAAACAAGTAGGGATAAATACTTCCGCCTGCGCATAGGCACTGTCAAGCGCCTCATATACAGCATTAACCCCGGCGTCATCCACTTCCCGGTAAATATCACTAGCAAAGGCTGCTAAAATATCGCGGGATTTGGTGCCGGACTGAGTAAGATTTTCCGCCAGCATGATTTTAATGAGCTGCATAATCCGGAAAGTCAGATTATTGCCGCCAAAATCGGTATCACCATTTTCATAGGTTGTTTCAATATCAATTTTATAAGATACCCGCTTACTTTCTATGCTGAAAACACAGGAGGACAGGTCTGTAGTGCCACCGCCGCAGTCAATGACCAAGGCCTGATGCACTTCCTTATCAATATGCCGCCCGGAATTTTTTTCAATAAAGCTGGAAATTGTATTAAAAAGTACGGCGGCCCCTTCGTCAAGCATATTTTCCGTTTCCAGCTTCCAGTCGGATAGAATTTCCCCAAATAGATCCAAAAAACGTTGTTTTTCTTTTACCGGCGATGACAAATGCAGCGTTTTGAAGCGGCATTTGAACCGCCGTTCGGCAACCGCCACAATATGTTCTAAATACGCTTTGATAATTTCTTTGCGCTTTTTAAAAATCCGTCGTCCGGTACGATCGGTGATTTCTTCCTGGCGGTTATAATCACGAATCCAACGTTTAATATCAAAAAATACGCAAAAGCCCTCGTGAATGTTATTGGTCCGTGCCAGCTTCACCGCCTCATGGCCAAAAATATACTGAATATCATCCTCATCTTCTTGAATACTCCATACTCCGACAACTGACGGAATGAGGGGCGTTAGGATTTCTCCCTCTTCTGTATCACAAAAAACCTCCACAAGATTTATTTCATCAGGCCTCAGGAGGTTTTCTTCCGCACCACCTTTATCGATAGCGCTATAAAGTTCCCTGTCAAGATACAAGCCTGCCGTGGTATTGGTAGTACCAAAGTCAATGGCGAGCGGTTGAACCATATCCATTGGTTCTTTTATCGCAAAATTTAAGAGCGGCAGTTTATAGCATTTTATATTCTGCGGCAAGAGAAAATTTTCATCATTATAGACGTTATACAATGTTTCCGATTCTCTCTTGGCAAAATATAGCAAGCTGTAATTTTTATGTTGAGATTCTTTAGCTGGCAACACGCCTTTACGCACAAGGTAAAACCGACCGGCTTTGTTTTTGTCAGCAACCAAATTAAAAATGGCACACAATTCATTACCGCCGCTTACCAAAAGCACATTGGACTCTTCCAAAACACCAGGAGCAGTAATCACATAGCGGTCATACTTATCGGTATCAAGACCTTCATAAATGACAATCCGAGAAGGATTCTGGATGGCCTTAGTATTATCAAGATAGGTGGTGCTTCTACTGGCAAGCTTCTCAAGTCTTTCCTGCCCGCCAGGCACATTTTTCGTTATCAGTATGTTTTCGGCCGCCCCGAGGTAACGCATAATGAGCTCGATCAGTTCATAGCGTTCCATGGTGTTCATCATGCTTGCGACTAATTTTTCCTTAATACAAATTTCCCGCAGCTGATGCGTTGTCATGAGTTCTAATTCTCTGCGGATATACTGCTTGGCAGATGCAGTCGTGGATGTCTTCCTATTATTTTTATAGAGTTTATAAGTATAGCTTGCCATCTTTTTACCCCACTTTTAGTTTATAGAGTGTGTTTTTTTTAAAACACATAACATTAAAATTTAAGAGACTGTTACAAGATACACAGATGCTAGGCGCACCGGAAGCCGTGCCGCGCAGGCGTACGGGGGTACGTCAAGCAAGCGGCTGAGGAACAACAACGCAGATGGGTATTTTGTAACAGGCTCTAATAAATAATGATATTGTCAATCCCCATAGTTTGTTCATAATCAATTATGCCAAAATGTTTTTCCCAATAAATCCGAAACGCAAACCCCATAGGCATAAATAAAGCCAGTAACGCGTTTATTTTCCGGCGATTGTTTTTTGTCTCTTTGACGCCTAAATAGATCAGCATTTCTGGCGTATCCTCACTCCGGTAATAGATAATGCTGCCGGCAAATATCATGCGCACAACCTTTTTAAAAAGATAAAGGGAAGCTTGCGTCCGGTACAGCGTAATAATATTACTGAGTACAAAGTCCAACTCATCTATAGTAAAGGCCGACATGTTGTCCTTAACTTTGGGACCGAACACACCGTTTTTTATATCATATAAGATAAATTTACCGTAATATTCCCATTTTGTAAGTCCTTGCTGACAATCAAGAAAAAGCAAATCATGGACAATAATATCAAATAAAACTGCCCGCAGTTCTTGTTGCCCCACAAAATTAATATCTGTCAGCGCTTGAAAAATACTGCAAAATCTGTAGTAGGGATTTATTTCAATTGTTACAGGCGGCCTTAAGGCCGTTGTATTAATATCTTCAAAAGCCAGTTCCATATAGGGACTATAGCTTTTGGAACAGCTAAAGGTAATGTCTTTCGTTTTTATACCATGCCTAGCAGCTTTGATAGCCATATCCCAAATATAATTCATAGCAAAACTCCCTCGCATTTATAGTCAGGATAATGCATTTGTACTTCCGAAACTACAAAACTTATCTGATCGCAAATGAGAAAGTTCTCCATATCTCTTGCCGTAAAATAAAGCAGGAGCCGATTTTGATAGTCGGCGCGCCGTACTTCATCTGTCATAAAAAAATTCATTTCATAACTTGCGCTGTCGTCTTGCTTGTCTTGGCGCGGCGCAATTTCAATATGTGAAAGAGTTAGGTTTTCTGCAGCAATAAAGGAAGCAACCAAACGCCGAAGTTCTGCTTCGGTACGAATGGCACGCTGGCCTTTTTGCGCCATAATATCACTAAACTCCTGCCGTTTCGCATTGGATACCAGAGGATATTCATGATTTTCTAGATTTCTAGATGCCGGATCGATAATCCGGATAATATCCCAGTCATCCTTCTGCTCAGTCGGCGCAATAATGCTAAGAGCCTGCCGGGTACGACGTACATAACGAATGGTTTCATTAGAAAATACAGCCAAATAACCATCCGTATCTGTTAAATCCACCGTATGTTCAAAATTCACTTTATCCTGGCACGGTATAGGAAAGCCGCTGCCCTTTAGCTGCAATAGTTCAACATTCCATAGCGGCACTATGTCATAATGAACGAATTGTTTGTACTGGCCAAAATCGACTTGCACTTCTTTAATGCATTCCTCTGCCTCCGGCAGTCTTTCGCATTTTTGCAGCAAAACTTCCGCAAAGCGGAAGATATAGGGATTATTAATGGTTTTCCACGGTATATTATTATTGATAAAACTTTCATATAGTTTGGTAACCTGTGCAAAATAGCTTATATCCTGCCGCAAAGTAAAAGCCGCATTGATTGAGCCTTGATTGGTAATAATCAAACCGTGGAAAACCTGCTGCTTAGTAACAAGTTGTTTTAACGTTCTGTAATCACAGTTGAGAAAAATTTTCATGAGCGGGTATGGCTTTGTACTCAACGCAGCTTTTGCTATACCAGCCATATCGTACTCTTTTTCCGTCAAATCTTCCTTTTGCATTGCCCTTAGAAAATCATGCACCGGATCCAGCCTCTGCCGTGAAAGCGCAGTTGTATAAATATCATAAATATGAGAAGTTTCCGCCATTTCAGCAAATACACGCTGTTCTAGCTTTTGATACATGGCTTGGCTATGCTCATACAAATTTATAAATACTTCGTTCAAAACTTTCTTCAAAGTCTGTCTGTCCTCAAGATCATTTATACTGCTAAGTTTTGCGGCGATTTCTTCTTTCACAGTGCTTCTCCTCTCATCCAGGCATTAATTACTCTTTGCCAGCTTGTCAGCCAATTTTATTTTTTGGTCAACCTGTTCTTTTTCCTGGCTTAACCCTAGCTTAATATAAATATCATTAGCCAGAACATATAGGTATTTTGCCTTAGCAAACTCCCCTGTTTTCGTCTTGGCGTCCCCGTCAGCCACATAACCGGCAGCCTTGGTTTTCTGCTGTTCAAAATCGGTCTGTTTTTGATCAAGTGCATCTATTTTTTTCTGAACAATTGACACATTGTTCGCTAATCCAGCTGCTCCATAATTTGACATGGCAAAATTATAACAATTTTTTGCCTCTTCAAAATTACCTTTTGCCGCCTCTAAATCGCCCTCTTTTTCCATATCCATTGCTCTGCGTTGGGTTGCATAATTTTCTTCATTTTGTTGTTGTTTATTAATATTGTTGATTTTTGTTTGTACAAGCGCCGCCTTTTCCTTATTGCCGCTCTGTTTATAAAGACTCAGCGCCAACCCATATTGTTCCGCTGCACCAGAATTGTCACCTTGTCCCAGCAACCGATCTCCTTGTTCTTCATATTGTTCAGCTTCTGCGGTAATTCTTTCCTGCAGCGCAGCTTTTTCAGCAACTGTCATTTTATCTTCAATAGCAGCAATTCGCTGCTGAAGGGCTATCGCTTTATCATTCTTTCCCGCCTGCGCATAAATTCCAGATGCCATACTCAGCATTGATATAGCTCCTTGATTATCGCCCTTTCTCGCCATTTGCTCGCCTTGCTGCTCATAGACAAAGGCTTCCTGCTCCTTGGCTTTTTTACCGTCTTCTTTTACTTGTCCATCCGCTTTCGCAAGTTCTGCATCTATTTTTGCCAGTTGTTCAACAGCTTCCTTACGTCCTTCTTCATAGAATAGACTGCTGGCAATAACTTTGGCTTCCAAATAGCTCATACGTGCGCCCATAAAATCTTTTTGATCGAATTTTTGATCACCCTTTTGAAAAAGCTCCATTATTTTTACATACTTCATGGTTAACTCTTCCTGTTTACTTATATAGGAATCTCCCAATTTATCAGCATAATAAGATGCAGCCCTTGCATCCTTATATTTTTCTAAGGCTTTACCAAATTCTTTTTTCTGCAAAGCCGTATCTGCTGCAACAATTGCACTTGCTGTTTGATAGTAATTTTTAAAATTACTTTCTTCTTGGGGCAGTTTTAATTTTTGCGAAAGATCCCATGCGGCTTTATACTCGTCAACAGCCTTGTAAAAATTCTCCTGTTCACTCATAACCTGCGCCTGATTAAAATGCGCATACATGCCATCCGCCTCCTGTTGGCGGTGTGCTTGCGATACATGGACAAAAAGAAGTAGTCCGGCTACCACAATTGCCACCGGAATAGCGGCTAAGAGCATTTTTCTGATGATTTTTTTGCGTCTGCCAGGATCCTGAAATGTTTTATCAACAAAAATAGCAACTAAGGTGTAGTTTTCTAGTTTAGACGGCTGCCGTGAAAGCAGCATATCTTCCACATTATTTAAGAATTCCTGAGGCTCCTTGACATCACTAATCGCATCTACTATTTCACCATCATCTATGTTTTCCCAGATACCACGGGTAAATAAGGCGATAGAATCCCCTTCTACCAGCTTAATGCGGGAAGATATTTCCGGATTAAATCCATCCGGCTGGCCTAAATAGCAATGCAGATTATGCCGTTCCAAATGACTGGCAACTTTATCCTTGGGTATTTTTCCTTGTTCCATCAGCTCATTACTTAAAGAATGATCTCTCGTCTGATGAATTAAGGTGCCCTCGCGATAAAGACGCAGTCTGCTATTGCCGGCCATACCGTACACCATACTGGCATAGTCTGTAACAAGTACCGTTACAGATGCCTTGAGACGCATAGATTTACTGAGCGCCAAAAGTTCCTGATTGGCGTTTTTCAGCCAATTCTTAATGCTGCGTTTGGTGATGGATGGTTTTTCACTGAATTGCCGGATAATACTAGCAACAGCAATTTTGGCGCTTTCCTGCTCAATATCGTCGTCAATGCCGTCAGCAATAACATAACAAGCAAAATCATCCATTTCAGCAAAGGCAAAATAATCTTTATTTTGCAGCTTGCTACCTGCTTCAGATAGGAACGCTGTGTTAAACTTTGCATTAATTTTCCTCATACATCTAATCCTTTCAAACTTATACTCCGTTATACCGCAAGACAAAAAGGCTGGCATTATCCTTATCCTGCACGGGTTTTTGCTTAAACTCATCAATAATCTCTTCAGCCAAATGCTGCGGAGATTTAGGCCTATTGAGGATGGATTCTAATTCCACCCAAGAAAAGCATTTATAAATACCGTCTGTCATGACAATAATAATATCACCGGGAAAAAGGCTAATCGGCTCTTTGCCTATTTCAATGTTCTTAAAACCGTCTCTTCCCACAAAGTTTGACTGCCGATCCGTTTGACTGATAGCCAGTGCCTGTTCGCGGCTTAATAAGCCGCTTGAAAATCCTTTAACTGCCGCCGATTTCATGGTATGGCCTTCATTAACCGGAACTAGTTCCTTGTCGCGCAGCAAGGCAATTTTTACATCGCCCACAGAAGCATAATAGAGCGAGCCACAGTTAATTAGTGCAGCCGCTACAGCTGTACCTCCTCTTGCTCCCTGTAAACGTTCCAATATTTCGCGGTTGCTTTGCGTAAAAGCCTGATTAAAAAAATACTTAACATTTTCCGTCAAATCCTGACTTATAAATAACCTTAAAAACGTACGCACCGCAATCAGTGCGGCATTTTTTCCCGCATGTCCTTTTCCCAACCCATCAGCTACTACCGCCAACGTACCCCACTCAGTTTCTGTAGCACCTCCGGCATCTTCTTGTGTTTCCCTGCTGCCAATGGCATTTTCTTCGCCAATTTCAATTACAGGAATTTTTTTCGGTTCAATTGATAAATAGTACCTATATATCATTAACCCGACAAGCAGTACCCCCAGGGCTATAACCACATATTGGCCATATAATACAATCCATTTCAATACATCCATGTGCTATTTAATCCTCGTTTTCATCTTTCCACTCAAAGTGTTCGCCGCAGAAGGGAATAAACAGAAATTTACTTTTCCCCATTTCCACAATATCATATGCGGCCAGTTCTTGCGGCACATAGACTGCATCTCCATTAAGATAAGCAATTCCTGTTGATTCGCCCGGCAGGAGCACTGTATTGCGGTTTTTGGGGTCATAAACCATAATGGCATGATTTCGCCGCGCTATGGCATTATCTCTTAATATTTGAATATCCATATCATCGCCGCGGCCAATAAAATTTTTGCCTGTACGTACTTTATAATCAAGCCCTTTTTGCGGACCATCGATACAAACCAGCCAGCCGCAAACAGGCTCAATCTCTTCATAATATAAATCTTCTTCTAATTCCGTTTCCTTAACCTGTAACTCCGGTTTTTCCTTAACTGCTGTCTCTATATTGCAATAGGGACAAACCGTGCCATAACGTCTTGCGCTAAACATATGGCCATTTTGACATCTTGTAAGACTCATCTTCCCGCCCCTCTCTACTTTAGCAATAACCGCGTATTGGCAATACTCACAATATCCCCTTTTTCCACCTTGCAGGGTTTGTTGCCAGTCAACCTATAGTACATCTTATCATTGGTTTTTTTTATCCCAATGCTGCTTGGCATATGCAGTCCTTCCAAATACCAATCGCCTGCAGCAAAATTCATTATGGCGTGTTCGTCATAAATCAGCGCATCATATACGCTGTTACTCAAATCTATGTCAACCTCTTTATTCTTGGTATTTTTACCGATGATCACGGATATCAGCCCCTGAATATTCCACTCTTTTATATAAGCCCCATTTTCATTCAGCATAACAATACCGCTGATATCACTATGTGTTGCTGTTGGAACAATCGCCAGAGGAGGATCATCTTGTTTTAATAATTGAATGACGTAATAAAACGCGATGCCGACTAAAATACAAATTAATCCATTCCTTAGTGCCATATAACTAGCGTAATATACATATATAAAACCGCAAAGCACTGACACTAACAGGACAATACTTAGATCTACATACTTTAAGCGTTTTTTTCGCTGCAACCTTTGCTTTTCACGTAAATCAATTAATTGTTGTTCTGTCATTTTTGTCAAAAAATCAGCCCCACTATTTATTTTTCGGCTTAAAAAAGCTTTCAAAAATTTCTGATGTATCTAAAATATTTTTTGCTTGTTTATTTTTTCTTCCACCAAAATCAGCACTTATTTTATTACTTTTGGGATTAAATCCAAAAAAGCTCTCAAATTGCCTGTTAACATTGTCAAAATTAATTCCGCTTGTAGAAAATTCCGGCTGTGTTTTTTTATTATTGCTTGTTTTTTCTTGTGCTCTTTGCGCAGAAACATCTAGTTGCTGATCATATTTCTTCCGTGCCTCCGGATTACTCAATACCGTATACGCTTCACTAATCTCACGAAAGCGCAATTCAGCCTTTTTATCACCTGGATGCAAATCGGGATGACATTGTTTAGATAATTTACGATAACTTTTTTTTATTTCATCCTGGCTTGCTGCCTGGCTTATGGCCAATATATCATAGTAACTTTTCATTTTTATAATCCTTTGTACAAAAGTCTATTAAGAGGGGGGAAATCCCCCCGCTCTGATTGGTTAGGCTTTATATCCGCCCTCAATTTTTACATCCGGCAATTTGTCCTTTTTCTGTTTGACAATCAGTTCAAAAGTTCCCGTACCTTCGGTATCTCCGTAATTTTCGGTATAATCTACTACAAATGCATTAGGGAAACTAAACTTTCTAACCATTTGATCAGCAGCGATTACTTCTACCGTCACTTTCCGATAACAGTCAGCCTTCTCGGCCGGAACCAAAGACCAAGTTGCCATCTTCATCGTATCATCTGTGTTATCGCCGCCAACTGCAGCCAATATTTTACCACTGATGGTTATAGTTACCCCTAAATCAGTAGAACGCGCATTCGAATCATCAGGAGTGTCTGTCTTAAACAGCACTGTTTTTATACTGGCCTTTTTTAAATCAATCGTTTCATTGCCTTCAATTTTTACGTTAAATCCCATTATCATCATTCCTTCCAGTAATATTATTTAGTTTTTTGCAGAATAACCGCCTTCAACTTTGATAGTGGGCAGTTGATCTTTCTTTTGTTTCATATGCAAGTAGAAGCTGCCAACGCCTTCTTCGTCACCATAGGTTTCCGTGTAATCCACTACAAATGCATTTGGGAAAGATAACTTTCTTACTACCTCATCTGCAGCAATTACTTCTACTGTAAGTTTCCGGTAGCAATCCGCCTTTTCTGCCGGTACCAGCGACCATGTCGCAATCTTCATTGTTCCATCCGAATTTTCACCACCTACCGCTGCCAATATTTTACCGGTTACGATGATAGATGTACCCAAATCAGTAGAACGAGCATTGGAATCATCAGGAGTATCTGTTAGGAACTTTACAGTTTCAATACTTTTTACTCCTAACTCAATATTTTCCTGCCCCTCGATTTTAAGCTTAAACCCCATTAAAATGCCTCCTATTTACATATTTAGGTATTATGTATACGACTGCAAAACTATAGGTCTTGCGCCGGAATACCTCAGTTTAGACTTTGCTCGCCACGTTTTTAGTAATCTCCACTTCCAGGTTCTTCACATTGCCATTAAAGGTAAGATCAATTTGGCAAAGCCCATTTTTATCATCAATATTATAGCTAATGTCATCGCCTTCCTGAATAATCGAGTTAATATATTCACGATTAGAAAGCCATTGACTTTTTTGACTATTAGGATTCTTACTGAAAAACCAAACGATATTATCCTGCTTAAAGTCATTGCTGATAAAGCGCAAAATTCTCTCAACATAGGTACTCACTGTTGTTTTATAAATGGAATCAAAATTATTTTCTTCATCATTGCTTAAGCTTCTTGCTTTGTATACCATAATCTTCTTAATTTCCTTCCCCTCTACTTGTGCATTTTCTGAGGAGAAGATAAAACCAAAGTTTCGACGATTTATGGCATTTTTAATGTTATTGGTAAAACCAGAAATTTCTTTTGCCAATGTCGTAGTAACTTTTAGTGCATTATCACCGGATTCCACATCAAATCGTACGCCAGGATAAGATCGATTGACCTTTTTAAAGGCGTCGCGCAAGAATTCCGGACATTGCCAAGCAGCTACGATTCCGGCAGCTACATAAGAACTGCCGATATATACACCATCAATCCATAATTTCATAATATCTTCTTTTTCTTTAGACAGTTGCGCCGCGCCTACTTCATTGACGGTCATTTTGTTATCCAGAATAACCCCTGACTTATCTTTAGGGATAATTGTAAAATTCGGTATGCACGGAATGGCATATTCACTAAAGTCTCGACGAATTAATACAGAACACTTATCAATAAATTTTTCAATGCCCGCTGTGGCAACATGACTAAATGTTGTCTCCTCGCGGCACTCAAAATTAAAGAACACCTGAATTTTATAATCTTTAGCGGTATTAAGCAGCGTAATTAAAGATTCCATGGTATTACAATCTTGACGGTTATTTTGTTCATTGCCTTTAAATCGCGTCCGGCTTAATTTTGCTTTTGCCGCCAATTCCATGCTCACTTCCGGTACAATTGCAAACCATATCGTATTAGTAAAATCATTTTTAGCATTTACAGTATTTAAAAAAGTGTGTAACCGCGGTAAATTATTGCTTTTCACAATCATTTCTAATTTATTATTGGTCACCAGCAAGCTGGGCTGCATGCCCTTATTCTTTACGGCATATTGTTCAAAAAACATTTTTACACCAATAATCTTTTCAACAAGCGGTTTGACCGTTTTAACAAAATCATCTTTAGCACTTTTATAAAATTCTAGATATGTATTATAGTTTTGCACTTCCGTCGCTGTATCCACTTCACTTTGGATTGTTGAAGGCAATGGACAAAATGTTCTGACAACCAGGCTTCTTATATAATTTGACGATACTTGATTCACAGCATCGTAATCTTCTTCAAAGGCGGTTATCAAGCCTGTATTTGCTTTATCATCCAAAACAGTTAATGCTGTTGTTTCATTTTTTGGTGCTTCAATAATTTTTAGTTCACCTTTTTCCCCCATGCTCAGCACACCAATTTGCAAAGGTTCATTATTCCCTTGTTGTTCACCACTACCTAAAAGGAGTCTTGTTTTAATATCCTCAATCGCTAATGGCAACATTGCCATAATGTTATTATAATTTTCACTGGCTTCTTCAAACATGTAATTTAGTTTATCGCCAACATCCAATTTTTTAGGATCTCCATCATCTATCGCCTCGTACTGATTATAGAGATAATTTATTTCTTTGCGCGATTGACGAATATCATCCATAACTTTTTTCGGTGAAATCATATCCAAAAGATTTTCAAATTTAAAATCAACATTAGCTATGCCCTGTGCGCTTTTTGCATCAATCAGCGTAATCAGCATTTTAACAAAGTCATTATGCTTATTAATCGGAATTTCAGTAATGCAATTATCTGGAATGTTCTCAGGTTTTTTTAATGTGTATAACACTTTTTGATTAGCTGCGTTAAAAAAAGAATAAATGACTGGGGAAAATTTATCCAAAAATTCATCAAAGCTTTTTACAAGCAATTTCTCGTTTATTTCTTTAATTTTTTCATCACTTAGACTTTCTAAATTTTTCGTATCACCAATTAGGGTGATAATATCCAATTTTTCTGGATTAATTTCCTCAAAGAGTATTGTTCGATTTGTCTGCTCAATTGTTTCCATTTTGGTATTCCTCTCTTTTTTATATTTTGAATTCACACCTATTTTAGGCAATAAAAAACCACCGCATTTTTTATAAAAATGGGGTGGGTACACTATTAACTCCAAGCAGCCCAAGTGTCCATATACAGATCTGCTTTTCATTGCTTCCAAGATTCAGTAATATTTTGTATCAATGTATATATATTACCATGTAAAATAATACCATGCAATATAAAATATGTAACAGGTTCTATATTTTAGAGAGAAAATTGTTGTTTTACTTTAAAATGTACTTACTTTTATGATTTTTCATGCAAATTTACTTTTTAATACACTTCCTTATAGTTCTGCTATAAGTCATATTTGATATAAAAAACCCACCTCTTCAAATGAGAATGGGTGGGTAAACTATTAACTCCAAGCAGTCCAAGTGAACGTACCTGGCAATTTAGCTATTTTTCAATAAATTTTTGGACACAACTATTTCATATTGTCAATAAACTCCATACTCCAGTTATATCGTCCTGTATTCTCATCCTTTTTATAATAAAAGTATGCTGCAAATTTGTTACCCTTTTTGCTTATTAGACCACGAAATCCAACTCGACCATTTTTTAACAAAAGTTTAATCATTTCCGGTGAAACTGATTTGCCGAAGGCAGTAATGTAGCGATCATCTTTCCATATTGCGAATTTACAACCATTTTTCCAATTACTACAGCCAAAAGTTTTCAGCGATTGCACAACAGGGCTACCACATTCTGGACATTGCCCTAATACTTCAACATCACTGGCAACAGTACTTTTCGCCCCAAATTTAGGATCATTTTTTATGTCATTCACAGATTTCTTAATAAATTCTTCAATTATATTGATAAAATCATTCTTATGAAATTTGTGCTTTTCAATATCCGCAAGTGTTTTTTCAAGTTTACCCGTATATTCTAAATCAAATAAATCCTGTACGGGAAATGTTTCAACCAACATTTTCCCTAAGTCAGTACAAACCAGGCTTTTCCCTTTAGTCGTTATATAGCCAACATCTTTTAACTTTTTTATTGTCTCCGCTCTAGTAGCTGGAGTACCAATACTAAATCCACTCAGTATTGCTAGCATCATTTCGTCTGAATCTTCTTCTTCGTAACTTTTACCACACGTCTCCATAACCCGCAGCAACGTTTTTTCATTATGGGCCTTCGGCGCCTTTCGCTTGACTTCGGCGACACTACTATTTTTTACTACCAACTGCTCATTTTCTTCAATCATTGGTAAAATTACTTCTTTAGCTGTTATCTTCTCAATTTTTTTCCATCCCTCAACAAGCTGCACTTTACCTTTACTGATAAAAATACCCTTTAGCATCCTATCACTAATTTGAATATCTAAAACAGTTTCCTCACTCTCAGCAACAGGCATAAATTGCGCTAAAAATCTATTTTTTATTGCATCATAAACAACATTTTCCTCGGCTGTAAGGCTCTTTGGTATCATATAGGTAGGTATAATCGCGGAATGGCTTTCCACCTTTTTACTGTCAAATACTCGCTTATTAGTATGAAATGCAATTTCATCGGCAAATGGATTTCCCTGCTTATGTGTATTTAAAACTTTCTCCACGCGTTCGATTAAACTCTCATCCAAAACCTGGCTGGCCGTACGCGGGTAGGTAATAGCCTTTTTTTCATATAATGATTGCGCTGTCTTTAATACTTTATCTGAAGTCCAATTTTTAAACTTGCTGGTGATGAACCCCTGTAAATTAGATAAGTTAAATAAATAGGGCGGATATTCATTTTTTTGTTCTACTTTCTTGGAGATAACCACAGCATTTTTACCATTTAGATCCTTAGCGATGCTTGTAAGATATCCTTGATCCTCAAACTTTTCACTATCCTCTTCCTGATAGATACCCTCAAAGGAAGCGTTAGTCATGTTATTAAATTCTGCAACTAATTTATAATACTTAGACTCCTGGAAATTCTCTATTTCCTTATCGCGATCATAAATGATCTTCAGTGTTGGTAAAAGAACTCTGCCAATATTTAAAACTTTTATTTTTTCATCATCACGATATTTTACAGTTGCTACAGATGTAAGATTAATGCCGATTAACCAATCCGCCAATTGGCGGCCTATTCCTGCATCTTGTAAAGACTGCATATCTGTATTGGGTCTTAAATTCTTGAGTCCCTTCAAAACTTCATCAGTAGTCCATTCGTTAAGGAGTAAACGCTCAATCGGTTTGGGGGTCTTCAGATACATTGCTATCTCATCAAATATTAATTGTCCTTCGCGATCATCATCGGTAGCAGCAATGATTCCTTCTATATCAGCTCTTGCCATCAAATCGTTTATAATATTAATTTGCTTTTGGGCCCCACTATCTACCTCGTGCTTATTGATTCCAGAGGCTTTAACTTTGTATTTAAATGCCTGGGGAATATACGGAAAGTTCTCTAACCGCCAGCCTTTTAACGATAAATCATAATCTACCATATCGTATAATTGCAGTAAATGCCCAAAGGCCCAAGTTATTACATACTCATTTCCTTCGATAAAACCATCCTTCCTACCTTTGGCATTAATTGCATCCGCTATGTTTCTGGCTACTGACGGTTTTTCCGCTATAATCAATTTTTTCATTTTTATTCAATAACACCTTATTAAGTATTTTTATTGCGCTTCATAATGATTTTCTTAAAATATTATTATACATCATATTTATAAATTCATGTTCTATGTATAATTCTAGCAAAAGTTACCCCCAGCAACAAGTACGTACAATTTACAAATACATAAAAAACACTGACTTATTACACTATGCAATAAGTCAGTAAGCTAGTTTCGACAATATTTAATTTCCTTTTTCTTCTTTACTAAACTTATTTAATATACTGATAGTACTAATTAAATGGTTGTTAAAAATTCGCCGAGCAGAATCTAAAAGTTCAATAATTGCCGGGTCTCTTAAGGAATACATAACCTTAGTCCCATCTTTTTTCCCATCCACAATATTTTTACTTCTTAAAACAGCCAATTGCTGCGAAACAGCTGATCCTTCGCTGCCAATTAGCCCCTGCAGCTCATTGACACTTTTATCCCCTTCTGATAATAGTTCGAGAATGCGGATTCGCAGCGGATGGCTAAGCGCTTTAAAAAAATCGGCTTTAAACTGCTGCCGTTCAAGATTCATTAGACTCCCCCCTATCTTCGTATTGATCTAGGGCTCGAAGAATTCCTTCAAGCAAAGCTTGCGGGCGGGGAGGACAACCAGGTATATAAACAGCTACCGGCAAAATTTTATCGACCCCGCCATTACCGGCATACGTCTGTCCAGCCATCCCACCGCCGCAGGCGCAGGTTCCTACTGCTAAAACTATCTTGGGATTTGCCGCCGCATTGTAGGTCTTTCGCACGGCTTCTTCTAGATGCCTGGTTACACCGCCTGTGACCAGCAGCATATCTGCATGGCGCGGCGATGGGACAAAATCAACGCCAAACCGCTGTATATCATAAATCGGATTACTCAGGGCATTCATCTCAAAATCGCAGGCATTGCATGAGCCTGAATCAACATGCCGTATGTGTAGAGATTTGCCCAGCACTTCTTTAATTCTCTGCTGTAGTTTTATTTCCAAATCTGAGTCTTTTTGCTCACTCACACCATCAGCCTCCTTTAGGTAAAGGCAAGTTATTATATTATTGGGGCATTCGGACAACTTGTATCAAATCATTCTTATTTTTAGTTGCCAAATGATAATCATTTGTCATTTGCACAGCCTGAACCTTGCAAACGCTAGCGCAAAGGCCGCAAAAAATGCATTTTGTATAAGCGATAGATAGTTCTTGACCTTGGCCTTTCTGCGCTACGTTGATGGCTCCCGCTGGACATGCCGCCACACAAGCTCCGCAATTCTTGCACTTATGGGGCTGTATATCCAGTTTCCCGCGATAGCGCTGAGATGCTTCTCTTAATGGCAGCTTGTGCGTGACAACCCCGGTCTTCCAAATCTTACGAATTACCTCAAACATCTCGTTTCCTTCTCCTTCTACAGCCAAATTAAGTGCCTTAACGGTCGCAGCACGCATAGCATAATTCAAAGCTTTTATTAATTAGCGGAAAGTCAGGTACAATATTACCGGGAACAGCCAAGGCAACCGCCGGCCAATTGCTATAGGTCGCTGAACGCACCCGATACCGCTCTACCGTTTCATTTGGCCCGGTCATTAGCCAATGCACCGTTTCTCCCTTAGAAGATTCTACCCAGCCCATGCCCCGCGCATAGGGTGAAATGGGTGGAAGCCCCACGCTGACATCCCCTGTCGGCATCTGGATAAATATTTGGCGAATAATAGATATAGACTGAAAAACTTCGTCAATGCGCACACGAATTCTCGCCAAAACATCCCCTTCCGTATAAACCGGCACAGTAAATGAGACTTTATCATAGGCAGCATACGGCTGGTCGCGGCGAATATCAATATTCCTGCCAGAAGCCCTAGCTGCCACGCCTACAACCTCTAAATCGTTTGCCTGCTTTAGCGTAAGTATGCCGGTTTTACTCATACGGTCAACCGCGATATCATGAGAAAGCAGTATGTCAACTAATTCAGTAAAACCAATTTCAATCTTATTTAATGTAGAAAGAATATCAGCATAATCCGGATGAGCTATGTCAAACCGCACCCCGCCAAGATCTACGATACCCCGCAAATAACGATGCCCAGCAATTCGTTCATTGAGCATTAAGAGTTCTTCGCGCAAAATCGTTCCCTGGCTCACGCCTACAGCAAAACCAAAACCGGCGCATATATTGCCGACATCGCCGATATGATTGTAGAGCCGCTCTAGTTCAAGAAATAAGGTGCGAAGATACTTCGCCCTCAGCGGAATTTCTACGGCTGCCGCTGCTTCAACAGCCTGAGCAAAGGACACCGCATGCGATAAAGCACATACCCCGCAGATTCTTTCTGCTAAAAACAGCGCCTTGCTGAGCGGCATTCCCTCACTAGCCTTCTCTAAACCGCGATGCGTAAAAAACAATCTCGCATCAAGATACAAAACAGTATCGCCGACAGCGCCAAACCGAAAATGGCCTGGTTCAATAATTCCTGCGTGAATAGGCCCTACCGGTATTTCGGTAACCTCATCTCCTTCATACTGCATAAAGGACTCCCGGCTTTTTACTCTTGGAGCATTCTGGCTTACGTCGAATTCTTTGCGCAAAGGGTGTATTTCCTCCGGCCAGTCACCGTGCAGTATAAGCGGCCTTAAATCAGGATGGCCCTGCGGCCTAAGTCCTAGCAAGTCTTTTACTTCCCTTTCGTACCAATTTAGGGCAGGAAACTCAGCTGCTAAGGACGGAAAGGTTGAATCCTCTTCGGGAGTCATCGTTTTAACAGTAATAAACTGCTGGGTTTCATCAAATGAAAATACATAATATAACACGAATGACCCGGCAAACTCTCGTTCGTCACTGCCAACCATGGTAAATAAACGCCCCTCTTTTTCTTGGCAAAGAAACCGGCAAACCTCAGCCAACTGATCTTTCTTTACGACAATTTCCGTCTCATTAGGCTGGCGTATAGTAAACGACAGTATCTTTTCCCCTAACTGCTGCTTGATACGAGTAAGAAATAGTTTCTTATTTTTAAGCATAATCAATGTACCCCCTGCAAAATCGCAGACACTTTATAAATTACTTCACTCAAAAAGGGATGGACATATAACCCGCAGGATAGCACCAGCACCAGGGGAAGAAACAGGGCAATTGTGGAACAAACATTGATTTCCCCGGATACCATTCTGGCCGGTGCTTGCCCAAACGCCATTTTTATAACATATTGTACCATACCGGCGAAAATCAGGACAACCAAACTGATAAATAAAACAGTAACCGCAATATGTCCTGCTTTAAAACCTGCCATCATAATCGTAAACTCGCTGATAAAAATATTAAAGGGCGGCGCTCCCGCAATAGCAAACGTCCCTACCAAAAAAATAACGCCTGTTATCGGCAGCGATTTAAGCACACCGGAAATACGCTCTATTTGTTTAGAATGATACTTTTGGTTAATGTTCCCCGCTGCTAAGAACATCATTGATTTCGCCATCGAGTGATTGAACATATGAAGCAGCGCGCCATAAAGGCCTAGCGGCCCGCCAATGCCGACGCCCAAGGTAATAATGCCAATATGCTCCACACTCGAATAGGCCAGCATACGTTTTAAATCATGCTGCACTAAGATAAAAGGTACAGTAATGGCAATGGACAAAATGCCGAAAAAGATCAAGTACTGAGCAGCCTGACCGTGCAGCGTGCTATTGGCAATCGCATATATGCGCAGTACGCCGTAAAGCGCAGTATTCAGCATTACGCCGGATAAAACCGCACTCACTGGTGAAGGAGCCTGGCTATGCGCATCAGGGAGCCAGAAATGCATAGGTGCGAGGCCTGCCTTGGTACCAAAGCCAACCAGCACAAACACAAAGGCAGTCAGTATCCAGCGGGGGTTTAAATCCTCAGATACGTGCTGTAATACTGTCCAATTAAGTGCAGCTGGGTTTTCTCCCAGTAGATTAACACCGGAGAGATAAATAAAGATAATACCGATTAGGGCAAAGGAAATGCCGACGCTGCCCATAATCAAATACTTCCAGGCAGCCTCTAGCGCCGTTTCTCTTTTATATAAACCAACCAAAAGCGCGGATACAATTGTTGTCAGCTCTATACCTACCCACATTAAACCAACGCTGTTAACAACACTCACCGCTACCATTGAAAATATAAAAAGGTGAAACAGTAAATAGAACTGGCCAAGCTGCCGTTCATTGATTATCCCTTCCGCCAGCTCATAATTCATATAGCCGATTGAATACAGCGAGGCGGTAAATCCCACAAAAACAACGAGCCCGATATTAAAGGCGCCCAAGGCATCAATATAAATAAATCCATCCCAGAAAGTCAGCGCACTTTGGCTGAGCACCTGGAAGGCAAGAGCCAGCCCGGCCATCAGCGTCAAGGCGGCGCCTGCCGCCTGAACCCAGGCGCAAGAAGGCGTTTTTATCCGCCACGCAATAAATCCAGTAATAAGCGGGGTTAGCATGAGAATCCAAAACCAATCCATTAATGTCATCCCTTCAGATTTTGCATTTTTTCCGTGTTTAAGCTATCAAAAGTGGAATGGATGCGAAAAAGCAGTATGCCAATCACAATTACACTCACCAGCACATCAAAGAATATACCAAACTCAACTACCAGCGGCATACCATAAGCAATGGCTTCAGCCACCAGAAAAATCCCATTTTCAATGGTAATTAGCCCCACACCCTGCATGATAGCTTTTTTGTGGTCAATCATAATAAACGTACCGAGGAAAATCATAATTACCGATACCGGAAGATAGGTTTCCCCAAATTTTGCACTTGGCAGGTTTAAATTAGAGGCGATATAGTACCCGGCAGCAGCCAAAACCAACGCTATCAATAAAGAAATATAATGAGTGGTAAAACGCTCCACTTCCCGTTTAATATCAATTTTCCAGATAGTATAATAAAGAATAGCTGGTATCAAGATTGCTTTTACTAGCAGCGTGAAAATGGCGGCAACCAGCAAATGAGAAATACCGGTTTTAAACCACATCACGCAGGCGGTAAGGGACAATAGCACGGCCTGCATCGCTAAAATACCGCACGAATCGCTGATCTTGCGAATTTGAAACAACATGATGGTACTGATAAGTAATCCTAGTCCAATTAGTAAAGCCATTTATGCCACTCCTTTCACATGACCACCCGCATAATAACAGCCAGCACTGATAACGCCATCGATGCAGCCAATAACTTAGGAACCTTATAAAGACGCATTTTGGCATATGCTGTTTCAATCACAGCAAGCAAAATTCCGAGCAAAGCTAGCTTGAGCCCATAAATAAAAATGGCTGCCCCCGCCCCTATACTGCTCCAATCCAATGCCATTCCCCATGGAAGAAATGCACTGATAAACAGATTGAGCATAATAAGCTGCTTGATTTCTGCCGCCCACAGCATCAGCCCCAGATATCTTCCAGAGTACTCCAGCAGCATGCCTTCATGAATCATGGTCAATTCCAGGTGCGTATCAGGATTATCAACCGGTATGCGTCCTGTCTCAGCAATTACTACAATAAACATGGCCAAAAATGCCAAGGCGTAGGATGGATCAATCAAAGCCCACTCTTTTCCCGACATGACCTGTACGATTTGCCCTAATTTGGTCGTACCAGAAAGGAGGCATACCGTAAATAACGCCAATAAAAACGCAGGCTCGATAATAGCGCCAAGCGCCATCTCCCGACTAGACCCCATGCCGCCAAAGGAACTGCCGGCATCAAGCGCCGCTAGGGCTGTAAAGAAACGAGCTAACCCTAATAAATAAATAACCATGATTATATCTCCGGCAACGCCAAGCGGAGCATTCACGATAAAAGTCGGCACCAAGAGTCCGGCAGTAATAACAGCAGTAAATGCTATATACGGAGCCACTCTAGTGAGCCATGATGCCTTGTCAGAAATAACAGCATCTTTTTTTAGGTATTTTATAATATCATAGGAAGGCTGCAGGATACTCGGCCCAATACGGCTTTGCAGCCTGGCTTTCGATTTTTTGATCAGCCCTTGGACAAGCGGCGCTAAAAGCAGCAAAATAGCCGTCTGCAAAACTATCCACCCTGCCATCTGAATCATTTGTTCTAGCATAATTACACCTGCCTAATCCAAAGTAGCGCCATAATAAGCGTAATGACCATATAGGCCAAATAACTTTGCAAATTTCCATTTTGTATCATCCTAATTACCTGTGACACTTTGACAGTAAAGGCAACGACCGGTTTATATGCAGCATCTTCAATGGAATGATCATTGTACAAGTGATAGCCAATTTTCCGGGGATAATAGGCATACTGCTGGTATACCTTTACTTTTTTGTGCGTGCCTGTCAAGCGCTGCATAATGCGCAAGACAGGATGAGAATAAGCTGTACCGGTGTACTGCATCGAAGACTCAAGCGATGTGCCGCAGTTCCAGGTCTCGTCAATATGGACCTTACCTTTGCCAGCCCAAAAACGAAGAAGTAGTGCGCCCAGCATCAATATCCCTAGCAAAGTCAAGAGCACTATACCGGGAAATAAAGTTTCTGTTTTTTGCCCGGCAAACGGCACATACCAAATTGCGTCGCCGCTTAGGTGCGTATGAAACATTTTTTCATTGATATTTTTCGTAATGGCCAGTACAAAGCCCGGCCACACACCTAATACTAAAGAAAAAAGCGCCAATATCGCCATCCCGGCTCGCATAGAGGCAGGAACTTCTGAAGCCCCCCTGGCGTGTTCGCTGCGGGGCATAGCCAAAAAAGCTGTTCCAAAGTGCTTGATAATCCCGCCTGCGGCAAAAGCGCCGGTTATACCGAGCGCAGCCGCCGCAAGACCGCCGCTAATTTTCCACCAGGGATTGGGTATATCAAAAGAAAGATGCAAGAGCGACTGAAAAGTAGCCCATTCACTGATAAAGCCATTAAACGGCGGCAAGGCCGATAACGCCAGTCCCCCAATTAAAAACAACACAGCAGTGTATGGCATGCGCTTAATCAGTCCGCCCAGCTCATTGATATTCCTGGTATGCGTAGCGAAGAGAACAGCGCCCGCCCCCATAAACAAGGTTCCTTTAAACATAGCATGATTCAAAATATGGTACAGAGCTGCGGTTAGCGCCAGCGCCGCAAGCAAGGACTGCTGCGAAGCGTTAAAAACAAGACAGGCGCCAATGCCCATAAAAATAATACCCATATTTTCAGCGCTGCTGTAAGCAAGGAACCGCTTGATATCATTTTCAGCCAAACCAAACAATATGCCAATAAAAGCAGACAGCGCTCCAGCTGCCAGCACGATGGCGCCCCACCAAACAGGCCCGCCGCCTAAGAAATCAAAAGAAACCCTGAGTAATCCGTACGCCGCAGTTTTTATCATAACAGCTGACATAAGCGCCGAGATATGGCTGGGCGCTGCCGGATGAGCCCTAGGAAGCCAAACATGTAGCGGCACGATGCCTGCCTTTGTGCCAAAACCGATTAAAGCCATAATAAATATAAGATTTTTGAGCCAATTAGGAAACTGGGCCGACATAGCTTGAAAATCGGTAAAACTGAAACTGCCTGTAAAGAGAAACAAGGCTAAAAAAGAAAGCGTAATAAAAACTGTGCCGATATGCGTCATTACGACATAAACATAGCCCGCTCGGCGGACTCCCGGGCGTTCATGCTCGTACATCACAAGAAAAAAAGATACCAGCGACATAAGTTCCCAAGCGATTAAAAAAGCAAACCCGTTATCTACTGTTACCACCAGCACCATTGATAGCAAAAATAAATTTAGGCCGCCGCCAAGTAGACCGATGTTTTTTTTATGATAGTATTCGGTTACATAACCAATGGAATAAATAGATACCGCCACTGCCAGCATACAGATAATCAGCAGGAAAAAAGCCGATAAAGCATCAATGCGAAAAGATAAGGAAATATCGGCGATAATGTACCAGGCCGATAAAAAAATAGTTTGCTGCCCAAGTAATACGCCTAGTGCGGTAATAGCTCCAGTCATCCCTCCCAAAAAGGAAGCTGTATGTGCTATCAGATTTGCGGTGCGCGGCTTTTGACTTACCGCAGCAGCGAACGTACCAAATAAAAATAAGGATAAAGTTGTAATAAATACCTTATCCAGACTTGCTTCAATCATACCCTAGCCCCCAAAATAGTTTATTATAGTATCTGCTTGGAAAAGAATACCTAAATAATCAAATAATCAAATAATCAGATATAAAACTATTTAAATATATAATAATTTTATATTGTTTGTCAATTTTTAATTTTTAATTCCGTAAAACAATAAAAAGAAGAACCCTCCACTGCTTAGAAGGTTCATCCCTGTAAAGTATTTATTCTTCTTTTATAAAATTTAGATAAGGAATCTCAAGTGACATTTGTGAAGTGTTTCCGTCCTGTACTACTTGACCGTTCAATGTCGTAACAATTCGCAAATTGGTCGGATCAATGCCTGTTACAATACAAGTACCAAAAGTATCAAAGCCCTTACCGCAAGTTAAGCACTTTCGAAGGCTCAACTGAAAAAAATATTTTTATATCATCCACAAAGGCACTTTTTCCAACAAAAACATAGGTACCATTTACAATATCTTCAAACACGCCATCCAAGCAGCATACTTCCTGGCCTTCCACTACGCCATAACAGGCTTTACCAGCTTCATCCTGATACCGGATAATTTCCTTAGACTCTCCGAGCAAATCATTTGCTAAAATTACATTGGTCATTTCAGTGCAAGTGGTGTTCATCATGATTCCCTCCATTGTTTTAGTATATATTTCTCGAGTAATTCGTTGTTTTTATTATATAACTATACTAAAACTTATTGAAATATCGAATAATCATGTTATGATAACTATAAGTTATTATACTATGGAGTGAATAAATTATGGAAATAAGAGAACTAGAGTACTATATTGCGGTTGCTGAACTAAAAAACTTTACTGCGGCTGCCGACAGGCTGCATATATCTCAACCCGCCATCTCAAAAGCCATCCACAAATTAGAAGAAGAACTTGGGTTTAACCTGATAGATCGAACGCAAAAACGAGTGCTGCTGACCGAAGAGGGCAGGGTCTTTCTAAAGCTGGCCGAAGATATTTTACAGCGCGTAGCAAATGCTCTAAGTACAATGCAAGAATACAAAGAGCTAACGCGCGGCACCTTCCATATCGCTGTACCGCCACTGCTGGGCGCCTATGTTTTCCCTAATCTCTTTGCTTCTTTTAAGCAGAAATATCCTTCCCTAGAAATGTTTGTCGTGGAAGATGGTTCGTCCACTGCCCTTGATTTGGTAAAGCACGAAGAGGTTCATGTAGGTCTCCTCATTTTGCCGCCTACTTTAACTGAACTGGCAGTGCATCACATTACCTCTCAGGAAATCGTTGTCTGCCTGCCCACCGATCATCGGCTGAGCCGAGAGCCTTTTTTAACTTTTGAACAACTAAAAGATGAACCAGTCATTCTTTATAACGGAGGATCTGTCTTACGTTCTGTAATTTTAAAGGAATATGCCAAACGTAACTTGGAGCCACATGTGGCGATTTCAACCAATCAATTTCAGACCATGAAAGCTTTGGTATCAAAAGGGGTGGGAATTTCCTTCTTGCCGGCAAACTCAATTAAAGAAGCCCACCGCATGACCATAATACCGCTTTCACCGCATCATTATCTCGATATGGGCCTTATTTGGAAACCTGATAAGGTTCTCCCGCTGGCCTGTAGAGCTTTTATTGAATTTGTAAAAAACTATTCCTATACAGACTAAGAAAAAAACAGCCGTTATGGCTGTTTTTTCGCTTATAATTCATAAAATAAGGCAAATGATTTTGTTACATAAGTATGATCCAAAACCCCGGCCAATTCTCTAATTGAATGCATCGCCAGGATTGGCGTCCCCATATCTACACAGCGTATGGCTAAATGCGAGGCCGAAATAGGCCCAATCGTTGAGCCGCCCCGTAAGTCTGAGCGGTTTACAAACTTTTGTACAGGCACCTGGGCCTTTTTGCAAATTTCCTCATATACGGCGGCAGAGTCACTGTCACTTGTATAGCTCTGATTGGCGCTAAACTTAATTACAGGGCCGTGATTTAAAAGCGGACGATTAATAGGATCATGCTTATCGCCCTGATTGGGATGTACTGCATGAGCTAAATCTGCGGAAATCATAAAGGAATTGGCTAGTGCGCGGAAATAATCCTCGCGTCCCCCGCCAGCTGCGATAGCAATTCTCTCTAAAACACTAGCCAGAAACTCCGAATCACCGCCTTGCTTGGTCCTACTACCCACTTCTTCATTATCAAAAGCAGCTAAAACCTTGGTACTGCTGGAGGCTTCTGTCTTGCTGAGCGCAGCTAGGCCTGCGTGCACCATAGCCAGATCATCTAAGCGGCCAGACGAAATAAACTCATCATGAAGGCCTATTATTTTGCCTTTGTCCATCTCATACAAAAATAAATCAAAATCAATAATTTCTGAAACTGCTACGTCTAGTTCTTTAGCCAGCAGCGTCAGCAGACAATTATCCTTTGTCAAAGTTTCTTCCAGCATGCCGATTAACGGCAGCGTATCTTTTTGGGCATTTAACTCTACCCCTTTATTAACTTCCCGATTCATATGTATGGCCAAATTAGGAATAATGAGTACTGGTTTATTAAGATTTACTAACTTAGTAGCTGGATACATAATATTATCGCTCGCAAGGGTTACTCGTCCGGCGATGCCTAGCGGCCTATCAAGCCAGGTGTTCAGGATTGGGCCACCATAAACTTCCGTATTAAGCTTTAGATACTTACCCTCACTCCTCATTTCGGGGGCTGGTTTAATGCGAAAAGCAGACGAATCGGTATGCGCGGCAATAATGTGAAAACCGCTGTCGACTGCTGGTTTTGTACCGATGACAAAGCCAATAATTGCTGACTGGTTTTTGATAACAAAATACTTGCCGCCAGGCTGCAGCTGCCATTTATCTGATTCCTTGAGTTCGCTAAAGCCGGATCGCTTGAGCCTTACCTTTACCGCTTCTACCGCATGAAAGGCCGTCGGACTTTCCTCAATAAAGTCAAGGAGTTCTTGGGCAAATTGTACTTCAGTAGTAATACTATCCACGCTTGTACCCTCCTCATTTTAGCCAGTCAATAGAAATAGCCGCAGCAAGAAAGTTTGTAAAGAGACCCTCGCACTACGGCATTTTTATTACAAAAAATCAACCTGTCCATTAGTAAATGACTTAATCCTCACTAAAGATTCCAGATGATAGCCAGCAGCAGCTACTTTTTCCGCACCAGGCTGAAAGGACTTTTCAATAACAATGCCAATTCCTACTGTTTCTGCGCCTGCTTGTGCAACTAATTTAGCTAAGCCTAAAGCCGCCTCGCCATTAGCTAAAAAATCATCAATAATTAAAATTTTGTCTGTTTCTGCTAAAAAACGTTTGGCTACAGTTACCTCATTGGTTTCTTTTTTAGTAAATGAATATACATTGGTACTATATAAATCAGTGCTCTCAATCGCAGTTTTACGTTTCCTGGCAAATACTACCGGTACCTTAAGCACAATCGCGGTGGTAAGGGCGACCGCAATACCTGATGATTCAATTGTCAATATCTTTGTGATAGTTTCACCGGCAAACCGCCGGGCAAATTCCTCCCCGATTTTTACCATAAGCTCGGCATCAATTTGTTGATTTAAAAAAGAATCTACTTTAAGTAAAGAGTTATTAAGTACTCGTCCCTCTGCTTTAATTTTCTGCTTTAATAATTCCATGATGACCTCCTTGAACTATAGGGGACATTATAACATAATATGCAAAAATAGTATATTCGCATTTTTCTATAATACTATTTCTCTATTTACCTTCCACCTTTAAATCTGCCCCATTACTCGAAATCACATTCTTATACCAATAAAAACTTTGTTTTTTAATACGACGCAAATCTTTTAAAGCAAACTCATCCCGATTTACCTAGATAAAACCATACCGCTTGCTGCACCCGGGATGGATACCAAAAAAACGGCTTTAAAACAGGTTGCTGCCTGCCTTAAAACCGCCCAAATAATGTCTTGATTACTATTAACGAGAAACCGTATTGCCTGAACCATCAAATAATTGTCTAACACTGTGCGATGCAATCAAGAGTGCCAGCGTTATTAAGGCTATCGCTACAATTAACTGCAGCCCGTCGGTTAGGAAAACAAAACCGCCTGTAAAAATGAGCTTGTTTACAATACCATAGATGGACATAAGCAGTGCAGTAATGGTAACAACAAACATCACGCACATCGGGATATACAGCATCTTGCCTTGACGCCCGGTGACTTTTAAAAATACCGCCAGAGCAATTAACACCAGTGCAGAACACAGCTGATTGGCAGCGCCAAACAGCGGCCAAACATTCATATATCCACCAAGGCACAGTAAGTAACCAAAGAACAGGGTGATAATGGTAGCAAAATACTTATTGGTGCATAACCGCTGCATCGTGGTCATTTTAGTGGGATCAGTGGTATCACTGATGAATAATTCCTGAAAACACATGCGGCCGATACGACCGACAGAATCTAGTGTAGTCAAAGCCAATGCCGATACGCACATGGTTATAACACAGGTTGCGATTGGCCGCGATAAGCCGAACATGGACAAAAAGTTGCCGACCGAAGCCGAAAAGATCTGAAATGGCGTACCTTTAGGCATTACCCCGCCGGTTGCGGCAGCACCCACAACAATTAAGGAAACAACTGCCAAAATGGTTTCAATCATCATGGAACCATAGCCGACAAACAGCATATCCTTTTCATTGGCAATGGTTTTAGAAGAAGTACCGGAAGAAACCAAGCTATGAAAACCAGAAACAGCGCCGCAGGCAATGGTGATAAAGAGAATTGGGAAAAGCGGTTTACCATTTACTTCAAAACCCACAAAGGCCGGCAATTCAATGCTGGGATTGGTAAAAACAACGCCAATAACCCCGCTTAAAATCATGCCCAAGAGCAAAAATGAACTCAAATAATCGCGCGGCTCCATTAAAAGCCACATGGGCATAACTGCTGCCATAAACATGTACGCAAACACAATATACAGCCAAGCCGTCTTGCCAAAATAGAGCGGACACGCAATACCCGCTGCCAGCATGCCAATAATTAATAAAATGCCGATCAGCAATTTTGGCTTTTCCGCCAGCGGATTTTTCTTGAGAAACAAACCAAATAAAATTGCCACAACAATATACAGCATGGAAATGGAAGCAGCCGCAGCATTTGGTGCGTTAAGTGCACCATTAGCGCCAAAGCCATTAAAGGTGCTGGCCACAATGTCAGCAAAAGCAGCAATAATCAGTAAAGTAAACAGCCAGGAAAAAAGCAGAAACATCCGTTTGCCTGTTTTACCAATATACTTTTCAATTAGCATGCCCATTGATTTGCCTTCGTTTTTAACTGAAGCATATAATGCCGTAAAATCCTGTACCGCCCCAAAGAAAATTCCGCCGACCATCAGCCAGAGCATAACAGGCACCCAGCCGAACATAGCGGCAATAATCGGCCCTGTTACAGGCCCCGCACCGGTAATAGAAGAAAACTGATGAGCAAACACCGTAAATTTAGAAGAAGGAACATAATCATTGCCGTCTTCAAACAAATAGGCCGGTGTTTTGGTCTTAGTATCAATACCCCAGATTTTGGTCAGCCAGCGTCCATAAATAAAATAACCACACGCGCAAACACAAAGCGCAATACCCAATAAACTTAAACCATTCATAATGCCAAAAGCTCCTTTTCTTTATTAATGACAGCCTATATTCCATGTCGCGATCATGGTCTTATAGACCAAATAAAAAATCCCTCGTCTTCACATTTACATGTTGAAGACGAGGGTTATTCCCCGTGTTACCACTTCATTTGCTGCTTACGCAGCCGCTCTGTCATATCAGAAATCTTCTGAATATGCTCCTTTTTAACGGTAGGAACCCGGACAATGCTTACTTTTGTTTCAGCAGGCTGCTCGCAGAGGAGAAAAGTTGAGACTTTTCGCTGCCTTGCACCGCCCGCCAGCTCTCTGTAGAAAAAACTCTCACTTTTTTGTTCTGCTCATTGCATTTATAATATCCTATTAGGATATAATATATCACTAACCAAATTTGTTGTCAATAAAATTTTACAGCCCCTTCACTCTAATTACAAGAAAAACATTGCGTACAAAAATAAGCCAATGCCAACAGCACCACTTGCTGCCCCTGCATATAAATAACCATATACTTTATTGATTGAAGCTAGCGATGACAGCAAAATACCTACTTGCAAAAACATTAAAGCTTGCCCAAAAACCGTATTATATTTACGAGCCGAATCACGTTCTGCCTCTAGCCTTTTGGCTTCTTGGGCAATATCATCCTTTTCCTGTTTATAACGGCCAATTTCCTTATCAAAATCTGCCAGCTGCTTATTGACTGCCTCTGTGCGCATTTCTGGAGCCAGTGCAGCGGCCATAGCGCCCCGCTGAATTTGATACTGCGTTTCTTTTATGCTTTTAGCCTGGTAAAAGGCCCATTGATCAGACGCCTGGCTTTGCGCGAGCACCATGCGGTTGCCATACCCGCCTGCTTTAAAAGCGGTCAGCGTAGCACAAGCGGCCAATAATAAAGTAGTAATAGCAATAAGTGTCGGCATCCTATCTTTCCACGATTTTTTCTCAGTGTGTATTTCTGTCACGAAAATCCTCCCCCAATTTGGAATGCTTTTTCAGTATACTATATAATGTAGACTCTCTCAAGATTTTAAACGCTCTTGTAACTATAATAAAGAGCACAGCCTCGATGCAGGCCGTGCTCTTTCCAGTTTTAGCTGAGAGGTGTCTTGCGATCATCTCAGTATGTACCAGCAAAAACGTTTATCCTTTATTTTTCTGTTCAAATATGGCTTGGACATCCTTGTAAGTAAGCCCCCCGCCCCATACTCCACGTGCGGCTTTCATATCAATTTCAGTAGCTATGCCAAGCGCTGCCTTAGCGATAAAATTCAGCTCCGCAAATTTTTCCCCCGCAATAAAATTATTACGATACTGCAAGGTAAAAAGCTTCAAGTTTTCTCTTGTGCCCTCCGGATCTTTTCCAAAGCGACTGGCATATTCCTGCATATCACGCTGCTGTATCGTACCATCAATTACCTTTTGTTGAAAAACTGCAAAGTATTCATTATTATTCAAATTACTGTTATCTTCACCGTCAATTTCATCGCTATCCTGAGCGCTTTCAGTATCTATGCTTTCCTCTGCCATAGCACGATTTTCACTGATATCTTTTCCGTCAATTTCATCGCTATCTTCAGCGCCTTCAATATCTATGCTTTCATCTGCTATAGCACGATTTTCACTGATATCTTTTCCGTCAATTTCATCGCTATCCTCAGCGCCTTCAATATCTATGCTTTCTTCTGCCATAGCACGATTTTCACTGATATCTTTTCCGTCAAGTACGGCCTGTACTTCCTCATCAGTAAGATCACTGCGCCATACTCCGCGCACAGCTTGCAAATCAGCTTTTGTTAAAGTACCAAGCGCTGCTTTCGCCATAAAATTTAGTTCTGCATATTTTGATACATCAATTAGCTTATTTTTATATTGCGCAGTAAAAATCTTCAAGTTCGCCATGGTGACTTCTGTGTCTTTGCCAAAACGATCAGCATATTCCTGTAAATCAATCTCATCAACAGCTTCAGTAATAACCTTTTGCCGAAAAGCTGCAAAATATTCACTATCACTCAAATCACTGCGGGCATCACTTTCCTTAACAATACAATTCTCTGCCGAAATCGGATCTTCCTCTATACTATTTTCGCTTAAATCAGCTGCATTATTATTTTCTACAGTTTCGGTCTGAACTTCGTTTTGCATATGGTTGGCATCCTCATAGACAAGTTCAGCCGATATATTCTCACTTGTATCGCTTTCCTTACATACAGAAACTCCTTGCATAGCACTCGCATCATTAACAGCAAGTATAGCCTGTACATCCACATCAGTAAGTCCCCCGCCCCACGCCTTGCGGGCAGCCGTAATATCTGCAGTCCTGACAACCCCAAGCGCAGCCTTCATTAAGAGATTAAGCATAATGTATTCCGCTGCGGAAATTAACCTGTCTTTATATTCTGAGCTGACTAACGCAAGATTGGCCGTAGTAGCGCCTATATCAAATCGATTTCTATATTCCTCCCAATCACATTCACTAACCTTGCCGCGCTTAGCCTTTTGCCGAAAAAGCCTAAAAAATTCATCATTACTTATTTCATTTTGCCGGATTTTTGGTTCTTGGGGCAAAGTCTTTTCAATTTCGCTATTGGCATTAAATATGTCCTTAATATCCTGATCTGTCAACTGCCCGCCCCACGCTCTTTGCGCAGCTTTTATATCCATTGCCGTGATACTTTCGAGTGCTGCTTTGGCAATAAGGTTTACCGCGGCATACTCTGCTGCAGACACACAATCGCTACTATAGGCGGCATTAACTAAAGCAAAGCTATTTTGCACGGACTTTTTATCCTTGCCAAAACGTGCGGCATATTCCTGCATATCACTATGCTTGATGGCACGTTGTTTTACCTTTTTTAAAAAGCCGGTAAAATATTCTTGATCGCCAAGCTCGCTTGAACTATATTCAGTTTCTTTAGAAAATGCCTTTTGTAAACGATTATTAGCCTCTAATACGTCCTGGATATCCTTGCCCGTCAAATTCCTGTTCCAGGCCCGCCGGACAGCTCCTATATCTGCTACACCAATAATGCCAAGCGCTGCTTTGGTAATAAAGTTCAGCGCCGCATACTCGGCAGTGGAAAGACGCTCTTGTATATATTCGCCAAAGACCAAGGCCAGATTTGAGCCCATGTCCGCTTTATTTTGACCAAATCGAGTGGCATATTCCATCAAATCGTTGTCACTAAGCATCTGATCTTTTATCTTTTGCCAGAAAGATCTAAGATATATGACATCCTCATCCTTACTGACCAAGCTGCTGCTCGCAGCCGATGCTTTAGGTTTCAGCATCTGTGTATTAGCAGCAGCGACTGTCTGCACAGCCTCACCGTCCAGGCTCCCGCTCCACACTTTCCGAACCGCCGTGATATCGTCTGCAGATACTATGCCCAGTGCCGCTTTAGTCATAAAGTTCACTACCATGTATTCTGACGCTGAAATACGGCTATTTTTGTATTCAGCGGTAACTAAAGCAAGATTAGACTTGGCGCCAGTCATCTTCTTGCCGAACCGTACTGCATACTCCTTTAAGTCCTTATCGCCAATAATGCCAGCTTTTACCCTTTGTCGAAATTTCGCAAAATATTCACTGTCACACATATCAGAGCTGTCGCCAGCAACGTTACTCATTGTTACTATCCTCCCTAAAGTTCCTGTTAAAAATATCCTTCTCCATTCCATGATAAAAATCCTCTTAAATATTTTCCAGAATTCAGCTTTTACTATAAAAACACTAATGTTTTTCTAATTGCAGGAAATTAAGTAACTTTTTTAGTCAATTTGCAAAATAAATTATAAATGCTTAACTAGAAATAAAAGACTCAGCTTACAAAAAATTAACTGCAGGCTGAGTCTTATCATACAAAATATACCTTAGCCATTGTTTGCCGTTGACTATTACTAATAATCAATTATTGATTATTTAAATTTACTCTCTACGATTTGCTGTGTCGCTTCCCTATCCGGTATCCAATAGCTTACATCATCAATTGTCGCAAAATCGCCGGGAAGCATTTCCGTATGAATAGCATCAGTATGCAGATTTTTGAGTATGTTAGCAATTTTAACTAACGTATATGTGTTCATATCTGTTTGTACATACTGACTAATTGTTGTGATTAATGCCGGCAGTTTTAAAATAGTTCCTGTTTGCAGCAATTGACCGGTAAGCGCCTTTATAAAACTGTCCTGGCGCTGAACGCGCCCAATATCCCCTAGTTCATCATGACGAAATCGTACATACTCGCCTGCCCGCTCCCCATTTAGATGCTGATAACCTTTCTGCAAATGAATCGAAAGATTTTCATACGGATCTTCATAATTCATATCACGTTCCACCTTAATATCAACGCCGCCTAATATGTCAACAACTTTGATAAACGCCTTCCAGTCAATAACAATCGAATAATTGAGAGGAATGTGAAAATTATCTTCTACCGTACGCACCGACAGATTAGCACCGCCGTAAAAAAACGCATGGGTAATTTTATCATAGCCGAAATGACCGGGAATAGCCACCTTGGAGTCTCGCGGAATGGACAATATATTAACCGTGTTATCATCAGGATTAATGCTGGCCACCATCATAGTATCAGAACGCCTTGGACTGCCGGGACTTTCTGGATCGCCATCGTCCACCCCTAAAATTAAGATGTTAATGCGTTTGCTATCCTTTTTCTCCGGCGTATTTACCTGCAATGCGGGCTGTGCGTTCTGCTTTGCCGCGACATCAGTTTTATTTAGAAAACCGCATGCGGTAAAACCAGCTACCATAGCAAATAAAATAACTAACAAAAACAAGGCCTTTTTCCAAGCTATCTTAGAGATCATCCTTCTTCCCTCCTTACGCAATATACTAATAAAAAGAACCTGTTAACTATATCGATAACAGGTTCTTTCAAATGCCAAGCTTGCACTTTGTAAACAAGCATACAACTATATCATATTATCAAAATTCACTAAACCATTCAACCAGCTAATTCTGGAAATTCATATATTCTGCTTATTGGGCAGCATTTAAAACAGCTATTGCTTGCTCAAATGTACTTTAGTTACCCCTGTCGCTATTTTCCCCGTCCAGTTTTTCGCATCGGCATTTGTCGATGATTATTATTTCCTTGAATTGCTTTCGAATTCTTGAGAAAAGACTTATTATTCTCATTCGCCTTTTTCTTTTTTTCAGCCAATAACGCATTTAAATCCATTAACTACTCCCCCTTCATAGATTCTATTAACTATTATTTCGTGATTTCATTCCATATATCCTCTTGCGCATTGGTACACCAAATACTCTTGACAATTTTTTGCCGATTTCTCTTATATCTTTTGGACATACTAAAGGAAACTACGAATGAAAGAGGTGCTATATGACTAAATACGGTGGAGAATCTAACACACCATCCAAAATTAGCCAATTAATCCAAAAACGAGCCCATGGCAAACAATCACTGCGCCAAGAATTGAAATCTTCCGGCTCAATTGATAACCCCATCAAGTATACCGAAACACATCTGGAAGGCGGCATCGAAGCAGATTTTTGATTTTAAAGAAAAGCTCTCGCTATTAAAAAGTGAGAGCTTTTCTATTTTCTAGGAGTTTGTACTGTAATTAGATTATAAGTTCAATAACGAAAACCGAAAGACAAGCCAATAAAGAAACTTTAAACAGACTCTGGCCCCGAAACGCCAGAAGAACCGCCACTATAAATCCGCCCAGCGCCGCCCAGCGATTGGCAGTAGCATCCAGTATCGCGGGAAATGTCATAACCGCCAGTGTTACAAAGGGCACATAATATAGAAAGGATTTTATATAATTATTTTTGATTTCTTTGCGAATCAAGGTCAAAGGCAAGAGTCTTATCAGATAAGTAACGCCGGCCATAACCAATATATATATGTAGATATTATGGCTCATTTTGCTCCCCCCCGCGAGGCTGCAGCTTGAGCAGATTGCTCGCTAAAGTCTGTCAACTCCTCTTCATTCTCCTCTTTAATGGGAAACAATAACGCGGCTATGCCAGCAATCAGTACTGTCAGAATTATAATTTTGAAGCCCCCTGAAATCCAGGAAAATACCGAAAGTTTAGTAAACAAGAGACTCATCAGCATGGATATCATAATTATACAGGCTAATAGTTTATTACCTCTGGCCGGCGGAATGATGACTGCAAGAAACATACCATAGATGGCGATACTGAGCGCACTGATTATTCTGTCCGGTAAAATACTGCCAGACAGCACACCAAGAAGAGTGCCCAGTGTCCAGCCCGGAATAGCAGCACTCATCAGGCCATAATTATAAAACGGATTTAATGTACCGTTTTTACAAACAGACACTCCGAAAATTTCATCGGTCACCCCAAAGGCTACCAAGAATCTATGCCAAAAGTTTTTTTGGGAGTCCAGCTTCTGTGAAATTGAACAGGACATCAGACAATATCTTAAATTTAAAATAAACTGTGTAACCGCCATTTCAAAATAGGTTGAAGATGCGCTGATGATACCCAGCGCGGCAAACTGCCCTGCTGAGGTTAGATTTGTTATCGACATAAAAACGGCCTCAAACGGCGTAAGCCCCGCATTTTTTGCCATTATACCAAATGTAAAGGAAACGGCGAAATAACCAAGCAAAATCGGAACTCCATCTTTTACACCGTTTTTCCACGCTACAATATTATCCTTCATAAATCTGCTCCTCAATTTTTTTACTTATTTTAACACGCCTATTGACAATAAGTAAAATGAATACTTATAATCTTTATATAAGAAACTCTAATATATCAGGAGTATCCTATGAATCGCTACAGCGCCTTTATCCTTATCATCGAAACAGGCAGCTTTACCAAAGCAGCCGAAGAACTTGGCTATACGCAATCAGCCATCAGCCAGATGGTGCGTTCGCTTGAAGAGGAACTGTCAACCAAGCTGCTTTTACGCTCTCGCAGCGGCATTACTCTCACCCCGGATGGTGAAGAGTTACTTCCTTACATTAGAAAACTGTATAACTCTTATCGCGAACTTATCGAGAAACGTAAAGAAATGCAAGGCCTGCAAGGCGGCCTGATTCGTATTGGAACTTTTACCAGTGTCTCCTGCCATTGGCTGCCCAAATTAATGAAAGATTTTAAAGAACAGTATCCCACTGTAAACTTTGAGCTGCACCAAGGTGAATATACCAGCATAGCACAGTGGGTCAAGGAAGGCAGCGTCGATTTTGGCTTTGTCAATCCAGATGCCGTTTCGGATCTCACTACCATTGCACTAGGGCAAGATGAAATGCTGGCCATACTGCCGAGTAATCACCCATTAGTTTCCCACGAAAAAGTTTCATTAGAAGAATTGTCTAGTGAACCATTTATTCTGCTGAATGAAGGTGAATTAAGCGAGCCATTAGAATTTTTCAAACAAAATAATATACAGCCAAATATTCAATATCGTGTTATTGATGACTATACCATTATGTCCATGATTGAAAATGGGCTGGGAATTTCTATTTTGCCGAAGCTGGTATTAAACAGAACCAATTATCACATTATCACCAAAGAAATATCACCGCCGATTATCCGCACCATCGGCATAGCCTTTAAAAATAAAAAGGCGCTGCCAATCGCCAGCAGATATTTTATTGATTTTATTGTACAGCAATTTGAATAAACAACGCACCAAAAGAAAAATTGACCATTATGCAAAAATTTGTTATGCTTAAAAAAATTATATCGGTCAGTGAAGACTGCATTAATGCAGTCTATTTTTTATTATCAACCCCAAGGAGGTCTTGCTATGGTCAGCTGCCGCGAAATCGCCCAATTATCCTCTTTTAAAAAAAGCAATCTTGTTGCCGGAAATATGGGCCTAGACCGACTGGTTCGCTGGGTTCATTTTATTGATTTGCCTGATGTACTACCCTGGGTACAGGGCGGAGAACTGCTCATCATTACCGGCATTGGCCTAGAGGGCAATTTAAATCGTCTAACACTATTAGTGCAGGGTCTAATTAAAAAAAACCTGGCTGGCCTGATTATTAATATCGGGCCATACATCAAAAAAACGCCTGAGGAAATAATTGAACTTGCCAATAGCGCGAACTTTCCTATCTTCGAACTTCCATGGGAAATAAAACTGGTTGAAGTAACCCAGGAAATCTGCAGCTATATTGTATTAAAACAGACAGAAAAGCGTTCTATTGCTGACTTCTTCGAACAATTGCTGCTACAACCTATCGAAGATGAGCTAAACCTTATTCAAAGAGCCAGTGTGTATGGCTACGATTTGTCCATACCACAACAGGTCGCCATTTTGAACCCAACCAGGTTGACTACTTATATCCAAGATAAAAAGATAAAAGATGAACGTAAGCTGGTGGCGCTTAAAACACAGCTAGAACAATATGTCCGCGATGTTTTAAACATGCAGGAAATAAAAGTATTATCCATTTTTTTTATGAATACAATTGTTCTATTATTGCCGGCAGAAAATAAGGCGGCAAGCCTGCCGCAAAATATGAAACTGGTCACTGATATTCTAATGCTCCTTACTAAAAGATTTGCTGATCTTGGCATTATTGCAAGTCTAGGCGGCTGTGCAGGCTCGCTATGCGAAGTTCGACGCAGTTACGCTCAGGCCACTAAGGCCTTATGTCTGTCTAACTCCCCAGCCTCTAATAAGTCAGTCTATGCGTATGATGAGCTCGGCATCTACAAATTATTGCTAGAAATTTCGCCGGTCAAACTGCGCGAATATTACCAGGAAGTCATTGAGCCGCTCGATAAGCATGATAAGCAGCATGATATGAATTTAGCAGCTACCTTGCTGGCCTTTTTTGAAGAAAACGGCAATGCGGCTAAAACAGCCAAACAACTATATATTCACCGCAATACCTTGGATTATCGTTTGAAAAAAATTGAGGAAATCACTAGTAGGCGCCTATCAGATCCCTATGATCGCTTAACGCTACAGTTAGGCGTCATTGTTGGACGCCAATTGAAAGCAGAAGATACCGTAACAAACCTATTATAATAAAAGGATTTGCCGCACTAAAAGCTATTAGTTTGTGAATACGCTTTCAAAAATCTATCCAAGTGATTTTGTTTGTGGTAGGGGCAATTCACGAATTGCCCGCGTAGAAGTAATCTACTATGAACATACTGCCTATGGAGTTAAGAAAAACCCGCTAATTAGATCGTTTCCCTTAGTACCATAGACCCCCTCTTTACAATAGATCACTGGTACGCGGACAATTCGTGAATTGTCCCTACAAAATACAAAAATGCACGTCAGAACACACCCCGTCGCTACGCGCCACCCCTCTCAAGAGGGGAATTTTTAAAAACCGCAATTCAAAAAAGAGGCTATCACACTTTAGTGCGACAGCCCCTTTTTACTTTAATATAATTCTTGATAAATTTTATAAACCATTTCTTTAGATAGCTCAGTATAATTGTTAGCCATTAGCCTGCCTTGTTTCTCCATTACACTTGCCGTAAACGACATTAGTTCTTCTTGCTTTACACCATATTCATGGAGCGGCTTTTTCTGCAGAATCTGGTTTAGCAGCTTTTCCAGCCCGTCATACACTGCTTCGCCAGGACAATTAAGTATTTTAGCCAATATATTGTTTAAGTCTTGAATTTTTCCGGTGGGCTTAAGACGCAGGTATGTTTTAAAAACGCCTGTAAACATCGCGTAATTGGCTTCGCCATGCGGTACATGGTAAACTGCGCCAAGGGGATAGCTCATGGCGTGTACCGCACCGCACCCGGCATTACCAAAAGCAATGCCGGCATACGTGCTGGCAATTAAAAAATCCTTAAGCAGCGCTTTTCTGGCTGCTTCGCCGCCTGTCGCAATAATCTGGTAGCCATATAGAATATTCTCAATAGCTTGCACCGAAAAAATTTCCGTAAACGGTGATGCTTTAGGCGATAAATAAGATTCCATGGCGTGGATCAAAGCATCAATTGAACTTGTGGCAAAGAACTTTTGCGGCAAATCAGCCAGCAGTTCGGGTATTAAGACAGCTTTATCCGCAAATAATTCTGGCACAGCAAGTCCCATTTTAGTATGGCGCGTTTTCAGTTCCAAAATAGAAATATTGGTAACTTCACTCCCGGTACCGCAGGTAGTAGGCAAAATCAAAAGTTCTTTCGTCTTAACCGGCAGAATTTTATGGTCAAATAGATCCAGTACCGGCGAAACCGTCTCTAGTGCAAATAGCTTTGCCATATCAACGACTGTGCCGCCCCCGATAGCCACTACTCGCTGATAATTGCTGTCTTTTATATCCTCATAGATTCCTTCTACCATCTCATCACTTGGTTCGCCCTGCCCGTATTTCCGTATAAAAACAACGGTAGCACCTCTAACCAAATCAGCAAAATACGTCTTATACGTACGCTCACTGGTAATAATTAAATCACCGGCGCCAACTGCGTAATTTGTCACAAAATCAGCGCATGTTTCTATTAGCACAATTTCCGGAACTACACTAAACTGTTTCATATCAGGCTCTCCTACATGCAATTTTTTATGGCGCTTTCCAAAATTTTAAGGCCCGCCTCCAACTGTTCATCCGTAATGACCAGCGGCGCCAAGAAACGTAGTACATTTTTATAAACACCAGCATTTTCAATAATTAGACCATGCTGCGCACAATACGGTACGACCTTGTCAACTAGCTCAGCATTAGGCTCTTTCGTGGATTGGTCTTTTACCAGTTCAAGACCAATCATTGCACCAAGCCCGCGCACATCGCCAATTACTGGATAGATTTTTTTCCATGATTCATATGTCTCAGTCACTTTTTGGCCGATTTTCTGAGCGCGCTCTGCTAGATGATCTCTTTCCATAATTTCAATTACTTTGAGTGCTGCTGCACACGACAGTGCATTACCGCCATATGTACCGCCAATAACCCCAGGGGTTACGCCGTCCATAATTTCACTTCTGGTAATTACCGCACTTAGCGGCAAGCCTGCTGCAATGGACTTGGCGGTTGCAATAATATCCGGCGCACAGTCGGCTTCCTTCCAGTATTCTGACGCAAACATCTTGCCTGTACGACAAAATCCCGATTGTACTTCATCAGCAATCATCAGTATACCATATTTATCACAAATTTTCCGAACGGCCTTTACCCATTCGAGGGGCGCTGGAATAAAGCCGCCTTCGCCCTGGAGTGGCTCTAATACCATGGCCGCAATTTGATTAGCCGGTGAACATTCTTCAAAGATTTTATGAATTGACTGCACATAAAAATCAATCGCCTGTTTTTCAGTCATACCTGTCGGTTTTCTATATAAATACGGATATTCCGCACGATAAATACCGTCTGGGAACGGCCCCATGCCGATAGCGTAAGCCTTCTTGGCGGTCATCGCCATCGTCAGCATGGTCCTGCCATGAAAAGCTCCCGAAAATACAATAATATTAGGACGCTTGGTATAGGATTTAGCGATTTTAACGGCATTTTCATCTGCTTCTGCCCCGCTGTTGGCGAAGAAAGTCCGTTTGGTTTCGCCTCTTACCGGGACAAGTGAATTTAGTTTTTCCGCCAATTCTACATAACCCTGATGCGTGACAATATTGAACATGCCATGAAAATACTTTTCCGCCTGCGCTTTAACTGCTGCGATAATTTCTGGCTGGCTATAGCCGATATTTAAAACGCCAACACCGCCAACCCAATCAAGAAAATAGTTACCGTCTACATCTTCCAGCATGGCTCCTTCGCCGCGGGCAATAACAACAGGATATCCACAGCGTACCGCCGGCGAAGTAGCTTCCGCCCGGCGCTTAATTAACGCCTTAGCCTTAGGTCCCGGCACAGTGCTCGTGATAATTTTTGGTAATGAATCTTTTAACATATATACTCCCCCATTTCTTTATAGAAAGCCTTCTTTAGATCTATTTAATATATGTATCTTAGCACCAATTTCTATGGTAAACAATGTGATTATAGCCTAAATAATCGTGTATTTTTTGTGCTGTACAACCAATAATTTTTGCTTTATACTTTTTCTAAAGGAGGCCTTACCCTTGAATCTAAAAGATTTGTTTGAACAGTCGAAAAAAAAGTACCGTTTGCAATTAATCGCCGGCGAAAAGGGCAGCTGCGCACAGATAAAATGGATTTATCTATTAGAAGATTTAAATAATATCAGTTTTATCCGCGGCGGCGAACTGATTATTACTACCGGACTAGCCAGCAATTATGACGGCTGGCTGGAAGATCTTTTTCACGCCATGGAAGGAAAAAACATCAGCGGCATTATCTTAAATGTCGGCAGATACATTAATAAAATACCAGCTTCTCTGCTAGATTATTGCAACCGCATGGAGCTGCCGCTCCTTACCATGCCCTGGGAAATCCATATTGCGGACATCATGCAGGATTGCTGTAATAGTCTTCTAAAAGAAAAACAGCAAGAAGATTACCTCAGCAAAACATTTGTCAATGCCATGTTCAACAACATAGTCGATCATACATTTATTGCTGAATATGAAGCCAAACAGATTAATTTTATTTATGGCCTTATTGCTTTTAAAAACACTCTCAACGACACAGTGATGGCGGTATTAAATCAAACAGAACAAAAATACGTACTTATAAACAGACAAAACATTCTATATGCTGTACTGTATCATACAACTGAAAAGAAGCTGTCCATAGTATTAAACATTTTGCATAAATCCTTGTCTGGCGATATTTATTACGGAATTGCCACTATTTCGCATAGTATAGCCGATTTATCAGCCAGGCGCCTCGAAGCCGACAAAGCCCTTACTGTAGCTATCGCTACCAAAAAAACGTATTGCCGCTATGATAAACTCGGACTTTATCAAATCATCCTCGGTATTGCCGAACAAGCCATTTTAGATAATTTATATACCCAGTGCCTGCAGGCAATTATCGAATATGATCAAAAGCATCAGGCCAATTATCTAGAAATTCTGCGCTATTATATTGAATTCAATTCCAGTGTGCAAATGGTGGCTGAGCATACTTTTACACATCGCAATACCATCAACTACCGCATCACTAAAATCAAGGAACTGCTGCACAGCGATCTTACCTCTCCAGCTGAGCGCTGCCGTCTGCAGCTGGCGTTTTGTTACTATGATCTCAAGGCGCACTTATAAAGCTTGAAAAAGTAAAGGAGACTTTCTCGTGCAGTCTCCTTTACGGTATTTATGCTATTTTATATTTTTTGTTTTACCCTCATCAAGCGAAACAAAATAGTCTTCATTTAAACCGTAATCTTGGAGAATTTTCATTAATGTACCATCTTTTTTCATTTCATTTATTGTTTTATTTACCTCATCCAGCATTGCCTTATCGTCAAACCGTAGCGCAGCCCCGATTTTTCCCGCTGCCTCAGCATCATAAGGAGTTAAAATTCTCAAACCAAGACTGGAATTTTGTTTGATGGTGTACGCGGCTACGATACCATCTGTCACACAAGCATCAATTTTTCCTGTATTTACGCCGGTCATCAGTTCCGACTGATTACTGAAGATCTTAAGTTCTTTTATTTTTCCAGCATCAAGCCATTTTTGTGCTACTTCCAAAAACGCCGTGCCTTTTTGCCCGCCTACCACTTTATCCTTTAAATCCTCTTTAGTCTTTATCGGCGAATCCGCTTTTACAACAACTGCTTCCCCTTCTTTATACCAAACATCAGTAAATAATGCTTTCTCCAAACGTTCTTGCTTGATATACATAGCATCTGTTACCATGTCAATGGTACCATTGTTTAGTTCAATCAACAGATTTTCAAAGGGTATTTGTTTCATTTCTACTTTATTAATCCCCAAGCGCTTACACACTTCGGTAATAATTGCTGCATCCAAGCCAGAAAATTTATTATTGGCGGCATCCATATACGCAAACGGTGCATCGTTTGATGAACCTATAACCAATACACCCTTGCTTTTGGCCTTTTCTAATGTCGAACCTGCCTTTTGCACTGACTCACTGTTTCCTTTGGCAGACTGATCGGCTGAGCCGCAGCCCGTGGCCAGCATAGCTACAATAAACGTAAGTACTGCCAAAACTGTAAACTTTTTAAACAAATTTTTCATAACAATTCCTCCCCTAATTTTTAATATAAGTAACCGGTTAACAAATGGTATTGCCCCTTTGGGATGTTTTAATTAATTGGTTTTTAATTTATACTCAACATACTTAATCAAATGTGATAAAGGTATGCTGATAATCAAATAAGCCAAGGCCAAATAAGTATAGGCTTCAATTGTCAAAAAGGTCTGCGATGCGAAATTTTGGGTACGCAGCAATAGTTCATTTACTGCCACATAGGCCAGAAGTGAGGTATCCTTGACCATCATAACCAGATAATTGCCAAGCGATGGAATAATACTACGAAACGCCTGGGGAATGACAATCCGAAATAAGGCCTCATATTTACCAAGCCCGAGTACCAGCGCCGCTTCAGTCTGGCCTTTGTCCACAGATAAAATGGAGGCTCTAATTACTTCTGACATATAACAGCCGTAATTAATACCTATCCCAATAATGCCGGCGGTCAAGGACGCAATCTGTACATCTGTTTTGAAACCCAATATCCCGGCCAGCAAATTGAGCAATAAGGGAACCACATAATATATATATACCAGCTGCACTAATAACGGCGTACCGCGGATTAACTCCAGAAACAGATATAAAACACCGCGAATGGGCTTTAACTGTGAAAGCCGACCAATCGCAATAACCATACCTAAAACAATTGCCAGTAAAAAGCCAAAAATCGTTGCTTTTATGACTACCCCAAAACCGCTTAATAGAGAAGGAATTAATAATTCCGCTGCTTTGGCAAAATGTAACTGACTTAATAAATTCATGGTATTTCCCTCCCTATAGCACCCGTGCCAAGAATTCCTGGGTTCTTGGATTTTCCGGATTATTAAAAATCTTATCAGGCGTGCCCTCTTCCACAATATAGCCTTTATCCATAAAGATTACACGATCTGAAACCTCACGGGCAAAGCCCATTTCATGCGTCACCACCACCATGCCCATGCCATCCGCCGCCAGCTGTTTCATTACCGCCAGTACATCACCGACCAATTCAGGGTCAAGTGCGGAAGTAGGTTCATCAAATAAGAGCATTTTAGGGTTCATTGCCAGCGCCCGGGCGATAGCGACCCGCTGCTGCTGACCGCCGGACAATTTGACCGGATACACATCAGCCTTGTCAGCAAGGCCAACCTTTGTTAATAGCTCCATTGCCAGCTTCTCGGCATCTTCCTTTTTCATTTTATTAACATGCATAGGAGCATACGTTATGTTTTTCAGCACGGTAAACATGGGAAACAAATTAAATTTTTGAAAAACCATGCCTACTTCCCGGCGCAGCTTTTTGGTATCCAACTCGGCATCAATATTTTTGCCATAATAAAAAATCTTGCCGCCGGTTTGCAGCTCCAGTAGATTAAGACAGCGCAGCAGCGTGCTCTTGCCAGAACCGGACGGGCCAATTATGCAAACAACTTCGCCTTCGCCAATATACATGCTAATATCTTTTAAAACTTCCAAATCGCCATATTTCTTTTCCAAATTAAATATACTAAACATATGCTACCTCCCCCTCTTATTTTCTTACAGCAAATAGATTATTGGGTATTCCTCCTAGCTGCTGATAAAAAAAAGAAAGCAAAGCTACTTTGATGAGCGTCTTTGCTTTCAAATATTAACCAGACAGTATTTTTTTACTAAATAATAAAAAAGCTAAACCAAAAAGTTTTTTGGCTTAGCATCTTTGCTCACTTTGTTTTCTTGTTAACTACAATTACAGTATAACAAAGGTACCGCAATGTGTCTATATGAAAATATCACAATACCAGGCAAAAATAATTGTGCATATTTCACAATCAATCTGCGTTTAAGAGCCTCCATCCTTGAGGGAGTTGCTTCATTAAGGATTACGGTTTAGACAAAAAGCCGCTCTGCAACTTTAAATTTTTTCGATAAAGCTTGCAAAATAGTTGATAAATACCGTTCTTCTATTAATATTGTAATTGAATCATTAGACTTGACAAATTGCAAAATAGGCGCAGCGGAACCTTTCAATATAGTGATAACAGCTAAAATTGTGCTAACGTTACTGCGTACCAGACTCCCCTGTATACAAACTCTAACACAGCCTAAACTGGCCTTAATCTGATAGCCATAGCCGCTAAAGCGCTCAAATACCTTTACAAAACATTCATTTTCCGTATTAAACGAAACCTTCTCCCGCCCGATTTCTAACATCGACGCGGCAAATTCTTGAAGGCATCCTCCCTCAAATGCCTTGACCTCGCCGCCTCCTAACGATGAACTTAGATCAATATTCCAAAGTACTCTATCCCGCTCATAATCGACAGTCAGTGTATCATAATCTGTCCTTATAAAAGAATCACAAATCTTAACATACAAATCTTGCTTTTTCTTCCTGGTAAACATTTTTTCCACTGTCAAATCACTTATTCTTACTGCACACATACTACTTTCCCCCTAATAAATAAGCCCTTCTTGCCGATAAAAGAAGGACTTATTCTTCTCTCATCTTTCAGGATTTCTCCTGCTGGATTTAGCACCACTGCATTAAATGCCGGTTGCCGGGTGTCATCGGGCCAGTCCCTCGACCTCTCTTTATAAGAGCTGTTATTTAATTTTTAAACAATAAAAAGCCCCTCACAAAGAGGGGCAACATTGCAATCTCCCTCTTATCTTCCAGGATTTCTCCTGCTGGATTTAGCACCGCTGCTTATCAGCCGGTTGCCGGGTGTCATCGGGCCAGTCCCTCGACCTCTCTTTATAAGAGCTTACACTATTTAATTTACAGTTATTTTACCATCTATGATGCAAATTGTCAATCAATAGTAACTAATCTTTTTATTCCTACCGCAAAATTCTGTCTAACTATCCACTGGGAGCAGCACATGAAAAATACTCCCCTTGCCTTCCGCGCTTTCAACACTTACCTCACCTGCGTGATTTTCAACTAATTGCCTGACAATAGCTAGTCCCAACCCAGAGCCGCCGCTTTTTCGGTCACGCGACTTATCTCCTCGATAAAAGTGGTCAAAAACATAGGGTATATCCTCTAGAGTAATTCCCGGGCCGTGATCGGTAATCGACACCTTAAGCCATTTCCTTTCCTCTCTGTTTATTAGCGCTGTATTTACCTCAATCAGACCGTTAAAGGGCGAATAGCGAATGGCATTAACGAAGATATTATAAAGCACCTGGCACATGCGATCAGCATCTACCGCCACTTCCGGCAAGTTCTCCGCCAAAGTGCAGTCTACTTTAATTCCTTTTTCATCAGTGAGCGGCTTTAGCATGCCAAGTGTCCGCGTAACTAGGCCGTTAAGATTAGCAGGCTGCTTTTCTAACGTCAGCTGGCGAACCTCAGCCAGTGACAAATCCCGAAGATCGGTAATGAGACGATTAAGACGTACCGCCTCTTCATGAAGTGACCTCAGCTGCTCCCCGTTTGCCTCAATGACGCCGTCTATCATACCCTCAAGATGCCCCTGGATAACAGCTAGCGGCGTCCTAAGCTCGTGCGCAATGTTTGCCAGCAGCTGCTTTCTAAGTTTGTCACTTGTCGCAAGCTTTTCCGACATACGATTAAAAATTTTAGCCAAATGACCTACTTCGTCCTTTGTTTCAACTACAACGGTCTGACCAAGCATGCCTTGTTCCATTTGCTGTGCCGCCTGACTTAATTTACGAAGAGGTACGGTAATACTACGTGCCAGAAAGAAGCTTGCCGCCAGGCCCAAAGCCAAAATTGCAAGCCCCACCCAAATTAAAGATTTATGCACTGACATTAAAAAGCTTTCTTCTAACGGCCCCATCACAACAGTTACCATTTGTCCACTTATATACCCGCTTTTACTCATCTCCATCTGCTGAACAACCCGGTACTCCTTAAATTGTTCAGTCATTTGCACATTAGCCAAATAAATCAAAATTAACACAGTAAACGCAATCGCCAAAAAGGTTAGTCCGGTAATACGAAAGGTAATACTATTCAGCTTACGCATGGCTGTCACCGGTAAAGCGATAGCCAAGGCCATACACTGTTTGAATAAACTGCGGCTCCTTCGGATTTTCCTCTAATTTTCGTCTGAGATTTTTGATATGAGCATCAATTGTCCGCTCATATCCTTCAAAAGAATACCCTTGGGTTTGTTCAACAAGCTGCAAGCGGCTAAGTACCTTGTTGGTATTGCCTGCCAGAACCTCTAATAGCTTAAATTCCGTTGGCGTCAGTTCAACAAGCTGCTCACCTATCATTACCCGATGACGTTCGAGATCTATAAGCAGCGATCCCGCCTTGATGGGCTCTTTCTGAATTACTTCCCGGTGTACGCGGCGCAAAATCACTTTTACTCTGGCCACTACTTCTTTTGGGCTAAAAGGTTTTGTTACATAATCGTCTGCCCCGATTTCAAGGCCAATCAGCCTGTCGCTTTCTTCATCCCTGGCGGTCAGCATGAGTATCGGAATATCATTATCCCGTCTGATTTTCCGGCAAACGTCCCAGCCGTCCATTCCAGGCAGCATTAAATCAAGTACCATAATATCCGGCTTTTTCTCCCGCACCGCATTGAGGGCATCTAACCCATCATTAGCGGTATATGTTAGAAAGCCATCTTTATCGAAATAGGTTTTTAAGAGCGTAACCAGTTTTACATCATCATCAACAATTAGCACAGAATATTGGGGCATAATCCTCGCCTCCTTTTATGTTAATAAACTTCGCTAAAATTCGGTTTCATCCTCTATTATTATCCATAATAAAGCTCCCTATAGCAAAACGGCTCTTTCCAAAGAAAGCGCCGTTTTTTTGCTATTTCTAATTTCCCATCATATGTCCCATATGTCCGGCTGCTTTAGGACTCCACCCCATAATCATCGGATCAACCATGCCAAAAACCATTGCCACATGGGCTACAACGAGAAAGACTGTCAGCAAAATAAAATGCAGCTTGAGCTTCTCATCAGCTGTTTTTCCCTTGCCGATTACCCCCAGTTCCAACAAAGTAATGCCAAAGAGTGGAATCACACCGCTAAGGTACGAACCAACTGCCAAAACATCGGCTATGCCGCGCCATTCGATCGTAGGGACAACTGTAAAGAGTAGATTTAGGAAAATCCCCAAAAAGTAAAAGCCCAGCACAATGCCGATGAGCTTATTCCACGTCCGCCAGCCGCCAGCATCAGCGCCGCGCAGAAATACCGTAAAAAACTCAGTTGCCACAAGTGCCTCCGCTAAAGCGACCGGTATCACCATATACATAATCAGATTCCAGGGTTGATTTACCGCTAAGAGCTCCATATAATGCGTCATTGTCATCTTGAGCACCATCCTTTAATAGTTTATAACTGCATTATATAGAGTAAATATGAAGAACTAATGAAGCATTTGTGAAGATATCATGAATTTTCAATACCTCCTAAATTATTGGCTCCTACAATTAAATTTCCATACCTTCACTTCCTAAAGTTATCATTTTTAAGTTAACTACAAAAAGGCGAAACTCATCCGCATTGCGGATGAATTCGCCTCTAGATTCCCCTTTAGCTGATTAATCTTCTTGGAACAATGGAGTGGACAAATAGCGTTCCCCGGTATCCGGTAAAAGTACTACAATATTCTTACCCTTATTTTCCGGCAATTTTGCCAGTTCAGAAGCAGCAAAGGTTGCC
>JAJFUN010000066.1 GCA_021372375.1 Pelosinus sp.
ACCAGGCGGCAAAACGGTTTTGAAGCTGACTGGCCAGGACATATATTATAAGACCTGCCGCAGAATAGGCCAGTACCATCACGCCTAATTGTCCGGAAGGCCATTTGAAGGTTACTAAAATTTTAATAAAATAAGCAGCCAAGACCAGCGTATAAGCGGCCACCAACGGAATTGCAATATATGAGATAAGAATTTCCAGAAAGGCTGGATATTTTCCAGAACTTTCGGCAAATTCACGATCGGTTTCATTTTCCGAATTGAAACGCGGCAACAGCGACAAATAGTAAATCGGCGCAAACAGAACCCAGACGATAGCCATCATATAGCCATAGGTATCACCATTTACCTTAAAAAGTAATGTGTCTATGGCCGCGATGATAGCCGAACATCCAGCAGCCAGCACACCTGAGTACAAAACAGATGTAAATGCTGATTTAAAATGTATTAGCGCAATTTTATTAAAGTCAAATCTGCCTCCGTATGACGGCACCCAGATAAAAGTGCAGAACATTGCAAAAACAGCCACAACAGTTCGTATCTGAACCTCAAAACTAATACTCGGAGCGGGTAATAAAATAAGGTAATAGCCCACCGTAAGCAATGCAGATAGTCCATAAATTAATATGCGCATTTTTGCCAAGCGCTCAAAGCGTTCACATTTAAATTGGGCAACAACGCCTAGAAAAGATCCTAATACGAAGGTAAACATTAATTTTTGTATAATCAGGTCAGGTTCTTTATGTAGGGAAATCATGTAACAGAGTAATATGGTAGCACAGCTTAGACACAAAACTGTTAATGGGAAACGCGAGACAGCCAAATAAAGGCCCCGGATAATTTTTAAAATTGCTTCAGTTAATCGTTTCATAGGTTCCTCCCCTTTCCCAAATTCCACGTTTAACAACTTTACTATTTTATGAAAGATCCAGCGTGTATTTAGCTAATATTACGTTTAAAACCGCCTTATGTCAATTTACAGTATTTAACATTGTTTCAGGGCTTTTCTTCTCCTTTAACCTCGCTGTCTCCAATTATTCTTCATTATAATAATCCAAATATGAATATCTTTTTCCTTCCTTTTGCCACCCTAGAATACAATCAATATTTACGTTTTGTGTCGCCCGCATAATGAGCTTATCCACATTTTTATTCATTTTCTTTAGCTCTTGAACCAAATCTTTTATCTCATAACGCTTGTTTCCAATCTTTTCTGCTGCCACCATACACGCACAATTCAATGGCCAAATCCCGCTATCCTGGGTGAAATTTTCGATGTATTTCTCCTCAACATAATAAAGAGGCCTGATTAATTCCAAACCCTCAAAATGACATGATTTTAATTTAGGCAGCATCGTTTTAAAACTGCCGGCGTAAAACATATTTAGCAGAGTTGTTTCTATGATGTCATTAAAATGATGTCCCACGGCCAGTTTGTTGCAGCCTAATTCCTGAGCTTTAGCATATAAAGCACCACGACGCATTTTGGCACACATATAGCATGGATAATCCTGGGCAATATCATCTACAATTTTGAAAATTTCAGATTCAAAGAGATGAATAGGTATATTTAAATACTCACAATTTCTAATCAACAACTTTCTAATATCTTCATGATACCCTGGATCCATCGCAATAAATTCCAATTCGAAATTGTTATTTCCATGGCGCTGCAATTCCTGAAACAATTTAGCCATCAGGGTACTGTCCTTACCACCGGAAATTGCTACCGCGATTTTATCCCCATCTGCAATTAAATCAAAATCCTTGATTGCCTTTATAAATTTTGACCATATTGGTTTTCGATATTTTTTAATAATACTTCGTTCAATTTCGGGCAACAGTGCCGTTTCTTCCGAAGATACCATTGTTTTGCAACCAGTTCCCGCAATTTTACTCATCATTTTGCCTCACTTTAAAGAAAGATAAATATATCCCATAGTATAAACCATTCCCAAAGTTTTAACAGCCGTAGCCTTTATTCTTAATAAAGGCACACAATGAAAAAAGGCCTTGCGTAAACTCAATCCCGAGGAAGTAAACCCGGTTATGATAAAATTAAATACAGAATATTGAGGAGAACTATGGGAATTCTTTGATAAGACAATGATACATTCAAGAATTTAGATAATTGCAAAATAAGAAATATACGAGGAGGAGATGAAATGTTTAAAAAATATCTATTTCTATTTCTGGGTGCGGTACTTGCTTCTATTGGAATAGAGGAATTTTTGGTTCCAAATAAGATGATTGATGGTGGTATAACAGGCATATCAATTATAACCAGCTATTTAACAAATTTCCCCTTGGGCATCATTATATTCGCCTTAAACATTCCATTCTTAGTAATCGGATACAAGCAAATAGGAAAAAGATTCGTAGCCGCCACTTTATTTTCAAT
>JAJFUN010000092.1 GCA_021372375.1 Pelosinus sp.
CTTTTTATCATATCTTGGCGGTAATGCCACTCCCTTTATGGTCATGGTGTATCCGGACAATTTTGAGGACAAGGATGCGGTCCTTGCTTATTTAGATGCATATAACAATGGGAAGGAAATAGATGATCAAATAATTTATACAGATTTGGCAGGAACAATGTCAGACCTGACAGGCGGCATTATGGATGCTATAACTATTATATTGATTGCCTTTGCCGCCATTTCACTTGTTGTCAGTTTGATTATGATTGGTATTATCACATATACTTCAGTGTTGGAACGTACAAAGGAAATTGGTGTACTGCGAGCGTTAGGCGCAAGGAAGAAGGATATTACGCGCGTATTTGATGCAGAAACCTTTATCCTGGGCGTATTTTCCGGTCTCCTGGGAATCGGGATAGCATGGATATTGACAATACCAATCAACTCAATTATTTATAACATGACTGAACTGAAAGGAGTTGCCAATCTTCAAATTCTGCATGCGTTAATGCTGGTTGTCATCAGCACTATTCTAACTGTTCTTGGCGGTCACATTCCGGCAAAAATAGCATCAAGAAAGGATGCTGTTGAAGCTCTGAGAAGCGAGTAGTTGCCAATCTGTGCTATACACCCACCATAAATTGTGACTATGGGACACATGTCAGCCGTCCTTACAAATACAGTTAGGGCGGCTGGCTAATGGAAGAAACAAAGCTAATTTTACCTTCGCCAAATTACAAATTGTATTTATGGAATATAGTGAATGGATGTGTATTTAATGTCAAAAGTAGCTTTAATATATTGTCAGAGTTATGAGTATGAAGAAGTTTTAAAGGCAGTGAAAAAAGGTATTAATTTACTTGGCGGAGTGCAACAGTTTGCATCGCCAAGAGAGGAAATATTATTAAAGCCCAATCTTCTTTCGGCAGATCCGCCGGAAAAGTGTGTTACTACGCACCCTTCGGTTTTCAGGGCTGTCGCTGAAGTTTTTCTAGCATCTGGAGCATTAGTAACTTATTGAGATCCGCCAGCTTTTCATAGCCCAAATATAGCTGCAAAAAAAGCCGGGTTGACTGAAGTAGCTGATAAACTTGGTATTCATCTCGCAGATTTTCAGAATGGAAAAGAAATATATTTTGAGGAGGGCAAGCAGAATAAAAAGTTTATTATTGCAAAAGGCGTACTGGACGCTGACGGGATAATAAGCTTGCCTAAGTTAAAAACTCATGGTTATGCAAAAATGACCGGATGCATAAAAAATCAGTTTGGATGTATCCCAGGGAAATTAAAAGGAGAATTTCACGTAAAGCTTCCTGATGTAAATGATTTTGCGAGAATGCTTGTAGACTTGAACAAGCTTGTAAAACCAAAGTTATATATAATGGATGGAATTATTGCAATGGATGGAAACGGACCACGGGGCTGAAATCCAAAAAAGTGAATGTGCTTTTGTTTTCAACAGATCCTATAGCATTAGACTCAATTGTATGTAAAATTATTAACCTGCAACCTGAATATGTGCCTACGATTAAATTCGGATCAGAAGCAGGATTGGGAACATATGATGATAAAAAAATTGAATTAGTTGGAGATAATAACCGACCTTTCCCTGCATTTTTTCGCGCTTTTTTACAGTCTCCACATTCGGGCAGAGTACTATTATTTGAACAGGATAGTCCTTCAACATATCCAATAAGGGTTCTCATACCATCCGGATTGCTGTTCAGATATGTAGGCGAGCTAAATGACTGAACTTCAATACCGCAACCATATTTTTTAAAAATCTGGGGGTGTCTGCCACCTTTGTGTTATCACATATTACCAGTGTCTACATTAATCTTCCCTTTAAAGAACTCAAGTTCACTTTTAGTCTATCACATCATTACGTCCAGTTCCTTTACTTATCTCTGGAATTAACAGGCAGGCATCCTTTAAAATTTCCATGAATATTTCATCATACAATTTGTTTTCAACAAAGCAGCACCTGGTTCTCCTGCCAATTTCCTTAAACCCACATTTCCTGTATGCATTTATAGCAGCTATATTACCAGAAAAAATCTTGAGCATAATATTATTCAGATTAAGATAGCTGAATCCGTAATCCACTAAAACCTTTACGATTTCTTGACCATACCTTTGCCTCTGTCTTTAGCTTGGCCTATGAACAATCCTATTTCTGCACACTGATGTATGTGCTGGACATCAAATATTGATGCGTTGCCAATCAACCATTCCTCTTCCTTTAATACTACCGCAAAATTATTTACCTCGGAGGTAAGCCTTTCCAATGCCTTTTTCTCGCTTTCCAGGCTATAACATTTTGCTACATGACAAGGTTGCCTAACCTATTCAAATAAAAATGTTCAAAATTGCAAAATAAGCATTAACATAATTAGGTTCGTTTTAATATTATGTAGTATGAATAGCGTTTACTTCAGTTTTCCAGGTCAAATAGAAAAAAACTGACGCTAGATCAAATTTTTTATAATGAGAGGAATGATTTGTTTATGTGTAATCAGCAAATTGAAGGATTTAAGACTCTTTCAACACGGCAAGCGGAACCAACAAATGAGTGTATCCGGGTAAACAAAGTATACGATTGGGTTATTATTACAACAGACCAGGTTAAGGAAATTCCAATACCAGCAGAATCTTTAACATTAATTCAGGCAGCTCTTGATCTTGGACATCAACTCCTGATAACAGGAACAATAAATTTGCCTGGAGATGTTACTACAAGCATTGTAAGTGTTATTAGAAAAACTGTAATTATTGACGGCAAGCCAGTTAATGTAGGCTGCGCTCAGATATTAAAAGCAGTAACATTGAATGTAAGCGTTTTTGACGCTACAGTTATCAGTATTGTTCCTATAACTACATTCACAAGTACCTTCCAGGTTCTTGAAAGAGCTGGATTGTGCTTCCCCGTTCCTTTTACAACAAACAATATTACCTTGAAGGTAACAAGTGCAAATGCCCTTTCATTAAGTGATGTACCTGTAAATGGTAACTTTATATTTGAAATAGGGATTTGCCAGGATTTACAGGTAGAAACAGAAGTTAAGCTGGAGGTACTTGCAAAATTCTGCGAACCACGTGACAATACAATTAATTGTGGTTCGAATATTTTGACTTGTGACAAACCAACGTTTCCGGAACAATGCCCTGATATATTTCCGGTTGGTTAGATATAATACGCCAGATAAGCTTACCTGTTGATATAAGCAAATCTACCCGGTATACGTAGGGAGGAGTATTCCAATCTTCCCTACGTATACTATCAACATTCACCATTAAATAACATATATTAGAATGAAACTGAATTATTTGGAGGCATTAGCTATGCTCGATATAAATTGGCTACATTTTTTGATTTTGATACTTGCTGCATTCAGTGTAAATTACCTGATTATAAATGAAGGATCTGTCTACTTTTCAAAAAAATCATATTTTAGTAAATGGGCATTATGCTTTATATTCTCAACGGTTTTAGTCCTATTAAAAAGCTATGTGCCTTCCTCATTTACATATTTGTTAGCATTTGCGGTTGCTGGCGGAGTTGAGTCTATAAATACTCTTGTAGCCCTTATGCAAAAAAGAAAAGATTTTAACCATGAAAAGGAAGAAGAATATAAGAAAATACTGGATATTACTGATGAGGTATTTGAATATTATCAAAATCAAATTTCAGCTTTGAAAAACAACGAAAACGTAATTAAAAGTAATTCTCAAAATAGCAATCAAGCTTCAGCTGCTAATAACATTAACGATAAAACAGGTAAAATAAACGAAGATTCTCCTTCAAAGATAAATGTAAGTGTTAAGGGCACAAAAATCATAAATAGTGACAGGATATATGGGCAGCAAGAATTTTTTAAAGAAAGCAAAGGTCAAAATATTATCTTGAGTCCTTATCTCCGCTCAAATCTCGATAATTCAAACACTAAGAAATAAATATACAAGAAGGTGGCAAAATGGATTATAAGATTTAATGGGTTGGAACAGATGAAGATTATTTCGTTTATAGAAGAAATGCTTCAGAATATTTGTGGAAACCTAAAATACATATTATTCATATAATGCAGGTAAACATCATGCGGAGAGTTTGATAAAAAAATTATCAGTATGTATTCTAAAGGCATGACTGTGAGGGATATACAAGCTGAACTAAAGGATATTTACGGTGTTGACGTTTCACCAGCCTTCATTTCAGCAGCAACCGATAAAGTAATGACAGTAGTTAATGACTGGCAAAATCGAATGCTCGACAAGGTGTATCCGATAATTTACATGGATGCGATTCATTACAAGTTCAGGACAGAAGGACGGATCGTAAGTCGTGCTGCTTATGTATGTCTTGGCATTAGCATTGGGGGATTCAAAGACATTCTTGGCATTTGGGTGGGTGAAAACGAGGGTGCAAAGTTTTGGCTTGGTGTATGTAACGAATTAAAAGCCAGAGGAGTTAATGACATACTGCTTGCAAGTGTTGATGGGCTGAAGGGCTTACCTGATGCGATAAAAACCGTTTTCCCCCAAGCAGATATTCAAACCTGTATCGTGCATCAGATTAGGAACTCTGTAAAATATGTTGCATCAAAGGATCAAAAGGAATTTGTAAAGGATCTAAAACCGGTCTACAAGGCCGCATCTGAAGATCTTGCATTTCAAAATCTTGGAGCCCTTGAAAGCAAGTGGGGTAAAAAATACGAAGTAGTTATCCAGTCCTGGTTTAATAACTGGGAACATTTATCTACGTTTTTCAAATATCCTGCTGACATAAGAAGAGTGGTTTATACAACCAACACGCTTGAGGGTTTCAACAGGCAGTTGCGAAAATTTACAAAAACCAAAAGCATCTTTCCTACAGACGAATCACTTAAAAAATCGTTATACCTTGCCACGATGAATATCATGAAGAAATGGACGATGCCTATTGCGAGTTGGGGACAGACCATAGCACAGTTTTCGATCATGTTCCCAGGAAGGCTTGATCTGGGACTTTAAATTTTGCCGAACTTTGCTCTTTGAAATTTGAATATCGGATATCTTCTTTGGCACTCTCAAGAATAAGGTAGAGCTTGTCGGCCGAATTCAGCTTGCCGGAAATGCAGTAAACCTTATCGGCACAGAATTCAAACTTCTTTTGATAGTCATAAATTTTGTAACACCTATTCGTATCTTTGTCCTTGAAAATGCTGACCCTTGCTCTATCGTATTCCTTGGCATCAAGCCAAATTAGGTGGTTTGCACTGAAGTTGAACATAAGCATTACCATCCGAATAAAAATTTAGAAGCATATTTAGAATTTACTACGCTTCCTTAAAGCTTTACCCCGGATGTAGGTTCCCTGTTGCTTTCCAGCAGAGCAGGTTTCGGGCAGAGCCGGGGCTTATTTTCTATTGTGCTCAAAATTTATTTGGATTATGCATATATTTTCCAAAATTAGTTTTAGAAAATGCATAAAATAACCAATTGAGGGGCACAGTAATATCGTAACGTTACTTTGCTAAAAAATTAAGAAAACCGATTACACACAAATTCTAATAGACCCTTTATACCCAATTTTTGTACTGGTACAGTTCTTTCAACATTTCAATTTTCCGTGTTTCCCCTAGTCTTGGATTCATGATTGAAATATAGGCATAAACCTCTTGAGGTCTCATTTTTAGTGGAAGAAAACCCTCTTTTTGCTCGACAGCCATATTCGCATCTGCATGTTTGTTACTTAATAAACGAGTCCAGTAATTACCTTGTGCAAAACCTAATCGATAATAACGTGATATTAATTCCAAATCGTCTGTGGTGTGCCTGTTCGCTACTATACCTTGAATCGGTTTGCTCTGTGAGGCACATTTAAAATGAATGACCAAAGACGACATCAGATTGGAGACTTCTGTTTGAGCAGTATTGCTCAATACATCCGATACCTTTTTAAAAGGTCTATTTCCATCGTCAATGTTTCTTGAAAGGTATGCAGAAGCTGCATCATTAAAGAGTTGCTTAATCTGCTTTAACGTCTGATGATTAATCTCATAGGCTACTAGATCATATGAAAGATTCTCTATTATTCGCCGAATAATCGCTGTAACACCTTCAACTTCGCTGCTTTTTTGTACTAGCTCAATAATTTTATCATACGGTAACCCCTCAATCGCCCCATTTTTAATGTGCATAATGGCACTCATGACCGAATGATTTTCGACTCTCCCCAATTCGTAAATAACTTCTATTGAATTGAAATAACAAGTATCTAGCACCAATGCATCAATTTTCCTACCCATATCATTCGCAGCCATATTGATTGCTCTGACCATTTCCGGTATGCCCATGATATATGGTGCTTTTTGGCTGTAATCGGTCATCATACCAACGAATTGATATGCATGCCCGCCCAATATCAGCATATATTTGTTAGCCGGATAGAACCGCATCCCCCATCTGATAAAGTCATATAAATTCTTGGGATCAGCCATATTAACTCTTTTTAGATTGCCGACTAAAGTAGAACTCTCTTTTTCAACAACGTAACGCCTGACTCCACTCCAACTGCCATCAGCTTTTGGATATATGTCTAATCTAATGAGTTTTACAAGTTCATATTTTGCCCTACCAAGTTGTATTACTACATTAACATCAGTATTTGAGCCCACCTTTTCCGCATTAAGCATTGCTTGATGCATTTCCGGTTCAAGTTCATTATTGCCGTTGGCATAAATTAGAATCGTCCAATCCTTTTCATCTTGTATTTGATTCAATGCTATCACTCCTTATAGAAATTAAGAGCCTATACAGGCTCCTATTTCGTATGACATTCAGAATTAATCTTCCTAACTCTTCTCCGAGTACTAAGGAAATATTCTCTACGGCACCACCGACCTTTTACAAACGACAACAAAGCCCTACAAGATGATAATAGGGGAACAGTCCGCACCTTGGCTATTAAGGCATCAACTATCTTCCCATAGTGAGATCCCGCGCAGGGGTGTGGGTGCACATATTGTTACTGTAACGGCGTTGGTGTCTAATGTAACTGCACCATTTCTGGCCAGCAATCGGCCATTCACCACTGCGCCGGTCGTCGCTGTGATTGACGTCAAAGCCAGGATGGTTCCCTGGAAGGTAGATCCCGTTCCGAGCGTAGCAGAACTTCCGACTTGCCAGAAGATGTTGCAAGCTTTGGCACCATTGATAAGAACCACGCTGCTACTTGATGCAGTAGTGAGTGTGGAACCAATTTGGAAGATGAAGACAGCATTAGGATCGCCCTGAGCGTTGAGCGTGAGAGTACCTGTTATCCCAAGTGAGGACGAGGAGTTGTAGAATCCGGGTGCGAGGGTTTGCCCTCCGATGTCTCCAGATACGGTGGTAACAGGTATTCTGCTGGCAGCATCGTTGTAGGCTGTGACCAAGTCGGTTTTTGCTCCTTGAGTGACAGCGTCGCCCGCATGGTTCGTACCAATTATCGTGACAGTGCTAAAGCCAGTTTCTGTTGTAGTTGGAAACGTCCCAACATCCCCTTTAATTGTGGTCGGACCGGTGTTGGTGATCCCAGAACCAGCCAGAATTGCGAAATTGGCCGCCGTTCCAAGGTTTACTGTTGGTTGAGCCATGAGAAAAGCACATCCTTTCAGTTGTTACTATATTATATATAGTCTGTATATACAATTAATTGTTAGATCAACTCTACTTTATAATATTCGGCTTACTTACTTTTTGTTAACTAATTTTGTTAATCAATATACATCTTGAGAGTTTTTTATAATTTCAATTTCTGATGCTGTGCGATAAAGTAACTATTATAGAGCCCTCATGAGAAATAAATTGGGGGTACTTTAATACTGGGATATCGAATTCGTCCCAGTTTTACCCCCAAAAAGCGCAGACTTATCCTGGGGTAATCTAAATAAGATAAGCGAAAAATCCAAGCTCTAAGCTGCTTGCTTCCGTACCTAGCCTTGGCGACTGAGGATTAAAAAAAGGTAACGGCTTACCTACTGATGTGTTGTATAGCTCAATTGGCTAGAACGATTGCAGTCGAACCCTTGATTTATCAGTAGTCGGAAATATGAAAATTACTCAGTTAAGTGTTTGCTAATTTAAAAGGGTTATTTACTATGCACTTTTTTACTTAGCTTAAAACTTTAAAAATGCTTGACTTTAGCTAGCTGTAAAGAATTCCCGTAGCCGGAGAAAAAGGGCACTTTACTCAACTAACTCAATTTCGGCTAACAAAAGAGAAGTATGCCCCTCATCGGTTGAGGCGTTGCAGTGTTATTGATTAACACTGCAACATCATCAGCAAAGGTATCTGTTACCGCTAAGTCCATCTTGCCGTCACCATTAAAGTCAGCGGGCACCATTTGCGCAGCATAAGAACCTACAGGAAAAAACTGTGCTGCTTGAAAGGTACCGTCACCATTCCCCTGAAGCACGGCAATATTGTTAGAATCACCATCTGCTACAGCTAAGTCAATCTTACCATCGCCATTAAAATCAGCGGCCACTATTCCCTCAAGAGAAGAACCTACAGGAAAAAACATCGCCCCTTGAAAAGTACCATCGCCATTTCCTAACAGCACGGCAACATTCTTAGAATCACTATTTGTTATTGCTAAGTCAAGCCTACCATTGCCGTTGAAGTCAGCAACCGCTATTTCCAAAGGAGTATCACCTACAGGATAAAACACCGCCGCTTGAAAGGTGCTGTCACCGTTCCCAAGTAATACTGCAACATCGCCAGAACCGCTATCTGCTACAGCTAAGTCAATCTTACCATCGCCGTTAAAGTCAGCGGACGCTATTCCATAAGGAAAAGAACCTACAGGAAAAAACGCCGCCGCTTGAAAAGTTCCATCGCCATTTCCGAGTAACACACCAACATTATCGGTACCCAAATCTGTTACAGCCAAATCCATCTTACCATTGCCGTTGAAGTCAGCGGCCACTATCCCCAAAGGGTTAGAACCAGCAGCGAACCCCATAGCCGTCTGAAAGGTGCCGTTGCCGTTCCCGAGAAGCACTGCAACATCGCCACCATTTGAATCTGCTACAGCCAAGTCCATCTTGCCGTCGCCGTTGAAGTCATCGGCAGCAACTGCAGTAGGATTAGTACCTACAGGATAAAACACCGCCGCTTGGAAGGTGCCATCGCCGTTCCCAAGTAATACTGCAACATCGCCGTTAGAAATAGTTGGTATAGCTAAATCCATCTTACCATCGCCGTTGAAGTCAGCGGTCGCTATACCATAAGGAGAAGAACCCGCAGGGTAAAACACCACAGGAAAAAAAGATACAGTCATTGTCAATCCTCCCTTAATAAACTCCAATTTTTTACGCATTTCAGGTTTAAGTTAATTGTTTCCGTTCGCATAGAAAAGGGATATTCCACTTTCGTGCACCATTTTAATACACGCTAACAGATCCTGCCCGTCAAGGCTCACTACGAATGCTCTCAATGTTCACTCTATTCAGCTGCTACTTTACAGTATGAAAAGTTTCCTACAAATGTTACCGACGTATATTTATATTCTCGGAAGTCCCCGGCTCTGGTCCAGACACGTAGGATTGCATACGACAACAAAAAGGCTTCATTCCCGTGTTCCGCAAGGATTGCGTGAAGTCTTGCGGCTGGACTTGTTTAAGGCAACGGCAGCGCGGATTAGCCCCTTAAGCGCCTCCTCGTCCACCTCGTCTCCCTCGTGGAAGTCGATGGCCCTCCTGACGTTCCCATCCAGGCTTGAGTTGAAAATATGCGAGGGGTCCTTCATTGATGCTCCCTTGGCGAAAGTCATCTTCACGACGTTCTTGTAAGTCTCCCCAATACATATCATCCCGTCGTGAGACCACACAGGGGCCCACCCTCCACTTCCACTCCTCGACTACCTCCGGGTCGACCTGCCTGATCAGGTTCCGCATCTTTGAGAGCATCTGGCCCCGCCAGTCGCCCAGTTCCTCAATTCTCTCGTCGATTAGTTCTGGCAGAGTTTGCAGTATACAGTTGAAGTCCTCGTACATTCGTTGCCGCATAGTGATTTTTTTCGGCAGGTGAAACGGTTTCTGCAAGCATTGTATGAAAATCCGGGATATCCTGTTGCAACTTTTGAAGAATGCTTTCGGACTTCTCTGGAAATTGTGGTTGGATTTTTATCCAAATTCTTAGCAATTTCTTTAAAGGATAAACTTTCCTTTAGGTATTTCTGAAGGGTCAATCTTTCTTCATAGGTAAAAACTTCGACATGTTTACACTCCTTTTTGCCGCCAACTCACTTATTATAAATGTAATTATCAAATCCTAAGCACATACCCAAAATAATTATTCCCCGGCCTATTACTGTCTTTTTAACCCTTGATTTTAATGTAAAAAGAGAACCTGTAAAAGCTTACAAAGCAGGAGGAGCAATTCAATTCATCAGAAATCTTGCAGTTCCAAAGCCTTCGATTAAAAATGAGAAGTGTGCAATATGCGGGGTATGTGTTAAAATGTGCCCGGTTAATCCTAAGGCAGTAGACTGGCATGATGGTAACAAGGAGAAGCCTCCATCTTACAAATATGATAGGTGTATCCGCTGTTACTGTTGTCAAGAGCTTTGTCCTGAGAGCGTAATAAGTATCAAGATGCCAATAATCAGAAGATTGCTTTCTTACAAGCAAGACAGTTAAACAATCTTCATTATATGATAAAGACTTTAAGTACCTAAATCAACAGCCTGTTGCCGGAATGTCAGCAGGCTGTTGCCGTATACCGGTGTGAAAAATATTAGAAGAACATCGAAATTGCCATTAATATAATAAATACAATAAAAAACGGGCCAGAGAATTTTTCCAAAGCTTTTTTGTTTATCCGCTTACCAAATAAAGGTCCAAGGATTGCACCGGTTATAGTGCCGGATGCAAGCAGGATCACCAGTAGCCAATTCAGAGTTCCAAATGCACTATGGGTTACCACTCCTGTAATAGCTATAAAAAATAGTACCATGACTGATGTGCCCACTACCTCCAAAGAGGAAAGACCCATGCTGTACAGTCCTGCAAGGATTGGA
>JAJFUN010000096.1 GCA_021372375.1 Pelosinus sp.
CTCGAACACCTCGCAAACTTTACGATAAAAACTTTTGCGAATATGAGCAGTGCCGTAGAATTTGCCAATAACCTCAGAGGAAAACGGCGTACCCCGGAAACTGAAATACTGCAAAAGCTAGTTTCCGCGGAACTTAGCCGCCTAGCGCGGAAATATTCTACACTTAGTGCCGAAGAAGCCGAAGCAGAGCTCGCTGATGAGACCCGGAAAAATGCCGATATTTTGATGAGTAACCTGCATAATGTTCCTATGCATAGGTCAGAAGTTACCCTATCAGATATTTATAGTGAAACTGAGGCACTAGTAACCATAGCGCTAAGCCCCTTACTCTCCCCGCTCGAAAATGCCCAGCAGTATTATACAAAATATAATAAATTGAAACGGGCGCAAATTTTACTGGTCGAACAGTTAACTAAATGCCAAGAAGAAATGGCGTATCTCGAAAGCATCGATACCGCACTCAAGTTTACCCATACTGCACCCGAGGCCCTCGAAATTCGCCAAGAACTAATTGCCGCCGGCTATATTAAAGAAATCAGCAAAAAGCACGCTGCACTTCCCCAGGCCAAACCGTTAAGCACAACAAGTGACGGATTTACCATCATCATTGGCAAAAACAATCGGCAAAATGATTTGGTTACATTTAAACAAGCCCAGGCCGATGATCTTTGGTTTCATACCAAGGATATTCCCGGCTCCCATGTCATCTTGCGCACCGAGCAGCAAAAGGCCACCGACCAGGCTATCTTTAACGCTGCCATGTGTGCCGCCTATTTCAGTAAAGCAAAAAATTCGACGACTGTCCCTGTAGATTATACTAAACGCCGCTACGTCAAAAAACCGTCCGGCGCCAAGCCAGGCTTTGTCATTTATGAAAAGCAGACAACATTATACATTACGCCTGATGAGAATATAGTAAAACAGCTGCTGGAGCATAAGTAACAAAAGACCAGCATTTTGCCTTTGTTCCCCTCTAGAGAGGGGTGCCCAAAAGGTGGGGTGTGTTGGCTTCTTTGCCGTAAGCCTTTTTTACTTACCTAGTCAGTACCAACACACCCCGTCGCTCACGCGCCACCCCTCTCTAGAGGGGAATTTAAAAACAAAGAAGCCATAAAATCATCCGATTTTATGGCTTCTTTGTTTTTAAATTATATTAATTTCATTTTAATTTTTCAAGGTCAAACGGCGTTCCCTGATATACATAGTAGTTGAGCCAGTTTGAAAATAAGAGATTAGCCGCACTGCGCCAGCGCACAAGGGGTGGTTTCGTGGGGTCATCATCCGGATAATAGTTTGCCGGCACATGAATTGAAAGTCCTTGCTCAGTATCGCGATCATATTCACCTTTTAGCGTCAGCGGATCATATTCAGAATGACCGGTGATAAATAAATGCCGGTACTTTTTATCAATTACCGCATAAACGCCTGCCTCTTCTGATTCTGAAAGTATGGATAAGTCTGGCACCTTTTCAATATCTTCGCGTCTTATCTCAGTATGACGCGAATGCGGCACATAAAAAATATCATCAAAGCCGCGAAACAGCATTTTTTCTTTCATATTAACGGTATGCGGAAATACACCAAACATTTTCTCAGGCAAATCATATTTGGGAATACCATAATGATGATATAAGGCGGCCTGCGCTCCCCAGCAAATGTGCAGGGTCGAATATACATTGCGTTTTGACCAGTCCATAATTTCACATAGCTCATCCCAATACTCAACCTTTTCAAAAGAAAGCTGTTCAACCGGCGCACCAGTAATAATCATCCCATCATATTTACGGTTTTTCACAGCAGCAAACGTTTCATAAAATTTAACCAAATGCTCGTGCGGCGTATTCTTCGGTTCATAGGTCGCGGTATACATAAAATCAAATTCCACCTGCAGCGGAGAATTGCCTAAGAGGCGGAGTAGCTGCGTTTCGGTAGCAATCTTCGTAGGCATCAAATTTAGCAGCAGTATGCGCAGCGGACGAATATCCTGCGCATACGCGCGGGTTTCGTCCATGGCAAAGATATTTTCCTTTTCAAGAATATGCACTGCAGGTAGATTATTAGGAATTTTTATCGGCATAGCTTTCGCTCCTTTGTTTAATTCTAAAGCTTTCAATTTAAAATATATCTATTTATTCACGTTTTTTACAAAGTATAGCATTAAAAGATACGAGAAACAACATTAATTTATTCTATTAATAATTGGCACATCCTTCTTTTCTCGAAAAACGCACATTTTAAATTTCTATTTTTTATAATATTTGAGCGCTTGAAAATACGGTATGGATGACATTGACAACTTCAGCTCAGCCTGCTATATTAAAATTAGAGTTTTATAAGATATTTTTACTTGTACTTGCACTGCTGACAGAAACTCGCACAGCGCCAAGTAGTACCTGGGAGTGATATCCGTCCTTAACCAGGGCGTTTTTTTTTGACTAGACAGGATGGAATATAAGGAGGCTTTTCATTTAATGACTGTACTTGATACCCTTAAAGAACGGGGTTTTGTCCAACAACTCACCCACGAAACAGAAATTGCAGAGCTTTTGGCTAAAGAAAAAATTACTTTTTATATTGGCTTTGACCCTACGGCTGATAGCCTGCATGTCGGGCATTTTCTGGGCATGATGGTTATGGCTCATATGCAGCGGGCCGGTCATCGCCCAATCTGCCTGATTGGCGGCGGAACATCTATGGTCGGCGATCCATCAGGCAAAACCGATATGCGTAAAATGCTTTCAGAGGAAATTATCGCCAGTAATGTAGAACACTTCAAAAAACAAATGGCTCGCTTTATTGACTTTTCTGACGGCAAGGCACTCCTGGTCAACAATGCCGACTGGCTGCTCAAACTGAATTATGTTGAATTCCTGCGCGATATCGGCGCGCTGTTCTCGGTAAACCGCATGCTGACCGCCGAATGCTTCAAGCAGCGCCTTGAAAAAGGCTTATCTTTCCTGGAATTTAATTATATGCTCATGCAGTCTTATGACTTTTTAGAGCTTAACCGCAAATACGGCTGCCTCATGCAAATGGGCGGCGATGACCAATGGTCCAATATCCTCTCCGGCGCCGACCTCATTCGCCGCAAAGAAAGTAAGCCAGCTTACGGTCTGACTTTTACCCTGCTCACCACCAGCGACGGACGGAAAATGGGCAAAACCGAAAAAGGCGCGCTCTGGCTTGACCCGGAAAAAACCTCGCCATACGATTTCTATCAATACTGGCGTAATATCGCTGATGCTGATGTAGAAAAATGCCTGGCTCTCCTTACCTTCCTGCCGATGGATGAAGTCCGCCGCTTAGGCGCGCTAGAAGATCAAGAAATCAATATTGCCAAGAAAACCCTAGCACTTGAAGTTACGAAATTAGTCCATGGTGAGATCGAAGCCGAAAAAGCCCAGCAAGCGGCAGAAGCCTTGTTTGGCGGTCACGGAGCCCTTGATAACGCACCGACTGTAACCGTTACACTTGACAAGCTTGGTATGAGTGCCATCGATATGCTCACAGAAGCCAAAATCTTTGCCTCAAAAAGTGAAGGCCGCCGGCTGATTCAGCAAGGCGGACTTACAGTTGGCGATACCAAGGTTACTGCGCTTGAGTTTCCTATCACCAAAGAACTCTTTACTGACAATAGCCTGCTTATCCGCAAGGGCAAGAAAAATTACTATCGCATCGTTGTAGAGTAAACGAACTAAAAAAACTCCGGTACAAATTCTTTAGGAATTTGTACCGGAGTTTTTTATCTAGCCAGCCTTTTATAATTTTCCAGTCGCTCGCGTGCATCCTGCTCGGTTTTAGCGAATAACGCTTCCGCCATATCAGGATATTTC
>JAJFUN010000122.1 GCA_021372375.1 Pelosinus sp.
CTGCAATCGTTAGACTGCAATAGACCCATCCGAATGTTCCCCGGGGAAACGCTCCGGCACCCCCAGCAGTCTTAGCTCGACAGCCATACATCCCTTTCGACCACACGACAACAGTTGGGCTGCCGTACAGCCTTGGGAGACGCATAACCATCTGCCCGCCGACCCATACCAAGCCTTGCGACCTGACATGAATCTTTGGCCGACCAATGCCGAACACCTTTAGATATCCGACACCAATCTTGGCTCGACTATTACAGACCCTTTACGTAGATTATTATGAGCGGAATTTGTGTATGGCATACATGGAAATATTTATAATTTAAAAACTTGGCTTTTGATAAAAAAGTAAAAGTATGACGAAGCTTTTTGTATGTAAATTATTGTTGGTTTTTCTATTTTGGAAGGAATATTAATCTACAATGGGGAAATATTGTAAAACGGAAATTTCATTGTGTGATTATGGTGGGACATTAACTCTCACCCCTCCGTTCCTCAGTTAAAACCTGCTTGTTGTTGGTTTTTAGTGGTTTGAACCTGTCATTGTGGCCATACAGCGGGTTTAATGAAAATAATTAAATTTTGAGGAGGTTGAAAAATGTCGGAGATACTTGTTTTTGAACAAATTAAGAATAGAGATATTTTTGAAACCGAATATAGCAATCTTTTAACAACGGGAAATGCTAGTATCGAATTTAAAATGCAAACACAGGCTAATGGTGGCATTGTGGCTATTTATGCACCGAATGGAACAGGCAAAACTAGTTTGAGTGAAGTGTTGGCAAATGAGAGTGATTCTACAGATAAAATGTTTGTGGCAAATTATAATGAAAGACAAATTACAGGAGCGGATAAAAAATTTCATGTAATAAAAGATCAACTAAATCGTCATGTTATACCAGGGGATACTTCTGATTATTTAATTGGTGCCAATATTCATCGTGAATATGAATTGAAAAAGAAAATTGCAGAGGAATTTTCAACAGTATTTAGCCAGTTACCAAAAGTGTTTAAAACAGAATATAAGGTTACAAAAATAGGAGATTATTTAATTGGAAGGCTTACTAATAATGATGCGGCTCGTTATATAAAAGATATTCTACCTACACGAAATCGTGGTAAACACATTGAGCATCATGAGTTTATACAGTTTATTTCTAATACTACACAGATTAACTTGCAGGATTCAGCAGATACTGATAAGATGAATTTTATTATTAATGACTGTGCTGGTGCAAAGTTAATTGAGAAAATATTAGGAATTTCATTAGAACAATTTGTTATTAATGCAGAAATTGCAACTATTGAGCAGAATGATGATGCAATCGGGGTACTAAAAAAGTACAAATATCTGCAAACGTGTATAGTGTGCGACAACGAAGATTTCAATGCAGAATCTTTGCTAGAAAGAAAGAAGGAGAGCCGAAAACGAATATATGAAAGTTTGGATTCTAAAACCAAAGACCTTCTGGATAAAGTTATTAATGATAATTCGTTAAGGAATGCTGATCCATTTGATATAAAAAATATGATAACCGCTTTTATTTCAAATGGCGATGGTGATATCATACAGAAATTGCAAGAAGAAATAAATCTTAATATTTCATATATAGTAAATCGAATGACAAACACCTTGTTGAACTGTTTCGAAGGAACTACTATGCTTAGAGATTTTGAAGAGTATTCAGCACTTTTAGAGACACAACCAGAAATTGATAGTGAAGAACTGCTTTTTATTCAGGAAGTTATTAGTGAAAATATAGGACCAGAAATAACTATTGTTCGAGATGAAGATAATGATAAAAATTTCAAGTTGATGTTGGCTGACCAGGAGTTTTTGGGAGTAGAACGTGAGAAACTGCATTTGAGTAACGGAGAACAAAATTTTATATCGTTAGCATTCGAATTACTTTTGGCCAGAAAATCTGATAGAGAATTTATCGTAATGGATGATCCTATTTCTAGTTTTGATTCTGTCTATAAGAACAAAATAGCTTTTTGTATTGTGAAATTTTTGGAGAATAAAAAGCAGATTATTTTAACTCATAATACAGATTTGATTAGGTTGTTAGAAGTGCAACAAAATGGCTGTTTTAATCTTTATATGCTCAATAATACTAATGGTGGTAAAAATGGATTTATTCGAGTAAACAATCTGGAAAAAGAAATATTGATTAATTTGTATAAACTGATTAAACTTTTTCAGAATCAAGATGGTATACTTAGCCAGAATATTAGGGATGAAAGAAAATTTTTAATGTCCATGATTCCCTTTATGAGAGGGTATGCACATATTTGTAAGGATGGAGATGCGATTTATACGGCGCTTTCAGGGGTGATGCATGGCTATGAAACGGCAAGTGTTGATGTTACAGATATTTATGAAAAGTTATTTGGATATCGTTTTACTAATGTCTATACGGTTTCGGTGAATGATATTTTGGACTTGGATTGTGCTAATATTGATATTTTGGACAATACACAATATCCACTTTTAGCAGAGACTTTAAGACAGACATTGGTATATTATTATCTGCGGATGAAAGTTGAAAAAGAGTTGGTTGATATTTTTAGTATGCAAATTAATCTTAATCGTCCGCCAATGTTGAACCAGATAATTCGGAAAACGCTTAATTATATTTTGACGGATGATGATGCAGATAAAAAGAGAGACTATAAGGTATTTTTTACTTCAAGAAAAACATTATTAAATGAATTTAATCATTTTGAAGGTAATATGAATATTTTTCAACCGGCTATAGATATTGAGGCAAATGCGTTACAAAGAGAAATAGATTCTATAGAGGCAAAACTTGTGCAGCTTCGAACTGATTATGCATAGAACGAATCGTAGGGACGGTACTTTTGATTCGGGGAAATAAATATTTATAACATGACACACAGCTGTTAACTTAAGGCTGATATAATAGTGCATAATAACCAAAAGGAGCAATGATTATGGACAAACTTGACTATAAGAAAGCCTATAAAGAATTGTATCAGCCTAAAACTGAGCCTAATTCAATAGATGTCCCAGAAATCAACTTTATGCAAATTGACGGACGCGGCAATCCCAATGAGCCAGACGGTGAATATCAGCGTGCAGTGGAAACACTTTACGCGCTGTCATATGCCATCAAAATGGCTCCTAAAAATGGCTGGACGCCAGCAGGATATTTTGATTATGTAGTGCCGCCGCTGGAGGGCTTGTGGTGGTTAGATGGCGGTGAAGCTTTTGATTACAGTGATAAATCTAAGTTTTGCTGGACAGCTATGATTCGTCAGCCGGAATTTGTGACCGGGGAAGTATTCTCACAGGCGCTTTCGCTGGTTAAAAAGAAAAAGCCAGGTCTTGATTTAGCCAATGTCAGACTGGCCGCTTTAGCTGAAGGGTTATGCGTGCAATGCATGCATATTGGCAGCTTTGACGAAGAACCAGCTACACTCGCCAAGATGAAACAGTATATGGAGGAAAACGGACTTGTTTGTGATTTGTCTGCGGCCAGGCGGCATCATGAAATTTACCTGTCTGATCCGCGAAAAACTGCTATAGCAAAAATGAAAACGGTATTACGCTATCCAGTCCGGGGAAAGGGTTTATAAAGTGAGGTTCATACCTGCAAAAACCATACTATCTGGCTATGCCGATCATCGCAATTGGTTTGGCAACAACTATAACATGAATATATATAAAGGCTGCTGTCATGGTTGTATCTACTGCGATAGCCGCAGCGAATGCTATCAAGTGGAGAATTTTGATGAGGTAAGGGCCAAAGAGCATGCGCTTGAGCTGCTTGAGCGGGAGCTCAAGGCCAAACGCAGAACTGGGGTAATTGGCACAGGGGCCATGAGTGATCCGTATAATCCTTTTGAAAAGGAATATGAGCTTACTAGAGGTGCATTAAAGCTAATTGATCGGCATCGTTTTGGCGTTTCCATTGCGACCAAGAGCCCGTTGGTAACACGAGATATTGATGTATTGACGTCCATACAAAAACATTCACCTGTGCTGATAAAGCTTACGATTACAACTGCGGATGATAAACTTTGTGAAAATATTGAGCCGCATGTAGCCGCATCATCAAGACGATTTTCGGCGATTAAAGCGCTTTCTGAAGCCGGGATATTTGCTGGAATATTGCTCATGCCGGTACTGCCTTTTTTAGAAGATCATGAAAATAATATCTCTGAGATTATTCAGCTTGCCTATGAAAATGGCGCTAAGTTTATCTACCCAGCCTTTGGCGTAACCTTACGGCAAAATCAGCGGCAATGGTTTTATAGCAAACTTGACGAGCATTTTCCCCAGCTTAAAGCGCGGTATATAAGTCAGTTTGGTGATGCATATGAGTGCCGTTCACCTAATGCCAAGGCATTATGGAAGTTATTTCGCGAGGAATGCAGCAAGTTAGGTCTTTTATACAAAATGGAGGACATTATTAGCGGCTATAAAGCTGGGTATGGCAATAATCAGCTTTCCTTGTTTTAGGCGGGCGCCTGCAACTAAAGTAATGCGTTATAAATAGGTCGGCGATCACTGATCACCGACCTATTTTTCTAGCTGCTTTTAAAGGAATAAGCGCTTTTTTAGCGAATTTATACTAGTCTTAACGAATTTTATAGTTCTTACAGTGAGGGGTTATTACAATACTATGAATACAATTTTTGATGGCTTAAATCCGGCGCAGGCCGAGGCAGTAAAGGCGACTGATGGGCCGCTTTTAATTATGGCGGGGGCGGGTTCAGGGAAGACCAAGGTGCTTACTTGCCGGATCGCGCATTTACTTGAAAAGGGCGTAGCGCCTTGGAGTATCCTGGCGATTACGTTTACCAATAAAGCGGCGGCTGAGATGAAAGAGCGCGTGCATAAGCTTGTCGGTCAGGCGGCGCAGAGTATTTGGCTGAGTACGTTTCATGCGTTTTGTGCGCGTTTTTTGCGCATGGAGATTGAAGAGCTTGGTCTGTACAAGCGGAATTTTGTTATTTACGATACAGGCGATGCGCAGGTGGTGATTAAGACCTGCCTCAAGGAACTGAATTTAGATGACAAGCAGTTTGCGCCAAATGCGGTGCTGTCGGCTATTTCGAATGCCAAGAATCAGCTTCTTGATGCGGCGCAGTTTGCCAGGCAGGCTGATAATTTTCATGCGCAAAAGATGGCCGAAATATATGACTTATATCAGCGCAAGCTGTTTACTAATAATGCCCTGGATTTTGATGATCTGTTGATGGTTACTGTCAGACTTTTAGATCATAACGAAGAAGTGCGGCAAAAATACCGGGAAAAGTTTCGCTATATTTTGATTGACGAATATCAAGATACCAACCATGCCCAGTATCTACTCGCGAAACTTTTGGTTAGTGACCATCACAATCTTTGCGTTGTGGGCGATGCTGATCAGAGCATTTATGGCTGGCGCGGGGCGGATATTCGGAACATCATGGATTTTGAGGATGATTATCCGGAAGCCAAGGTTATTAAACTCGAGCAGAATTACCGCTCGACGCAGGTTATTTTGGATGCGGCCAATGCCGTTATTGAGCAAAATATGGAGCGAAAACCCAAGAAGCTGTGGACAGATAATGAGGCAGGCGAACTGATCGGGCATTATCAGGCAGCCGAAGAACGGGATGAAGCCTTGTTTATTGCAGATACCATCAATCGGCATAATCGAGTTGATCACACCTCCTATGGGAATATGGCAGTACTTTATCGTACCAATGCCCAGTCGCGTGTTATTGAAGAAGCGTTTATGCGCTATGGCATTCC
>JAJFUN010000134.1 GCA_021372375.1 Pelosinus sp.
CCTCAGTATCCAATTATAATGAAAAAAAGGAAGAATTCCATAAAGAGTAAAATAAAATTCCCCGCTTGAGAGGGGTGGCACGATAGTGACGGGGTGTGTTCTTCAGCGGTAAAACTAAAGCAACACACCCTGCCCTAACGGGCACCCCTCTCTAGAGGGGAACTAAGGCAATACTGGTTTTTTATTTTTTTTAGCCTTGTTTATCTGGTTTTACCAATTTTTCCACCACGACATCAATCTTATCTACGGTATAGCCAGTATAAGCTGCAACTTCTTGCGAAATGGCTTCTCTGATTTTGGTTACGGCATCGGGAATATTTACGCCATACACTAAAATTAGTTTTAATTCAAAAGATACAGTATTACTAGCTGTTTCTTGCACAGGCCCTTCTGTTTTTTTGACAGAAACCTGAGGTGCAAAGCGTTCGGTAAACATCTGAAATAATTCAGTCAAAGGGCCTTTTTTTTCTTGTATGGAAATATCTGTTTCCTTGGTTAAAGCATTTTTGGCTAAGTCAATAAAAACATCTTCACTGATTACGGTCTTGCCGGCTAAACTCATTGCAATAACCTCCTTTTGAATTGTATACCATAATTATACAATAAATGCTGGCAAAGTGCTAAATATTTTTTAAAAGAGTTGCCGGCTAAAAAAAGATTGTCAAATTCGTAATTTCCTTGTATTATAAATATAAAGTAAATAAAGCAAAATAAAGCTATGGCGCTTTAGACAAAGGTATTCTTTGTTTAAAGCGCCTTTTTGTTTATTTAGGAGGGATATTAGAGAAAAAGTCTTGTGGTAATGAATTTTATACGAAAAAAGCAGGAGGGGTTAGCATGTTAAAATTAAATAAGAAAATAATAAGTACATTCTGTGTTACGGCTTTATTGGGAAGTGTACTCGCCGGCTGCGGCGGCAGCGGTAATAAAGATGTCAAAATCGGCCTTGTGTATGAATTGACCGGAGGAACGGCAACCTTTGGCACAGAAGCGACAAATGGCGCCAAATTAGCGGTCAAGGAAATAAACGCCAAAGGCGGGGTGCTGGGCAAACAGATTCAAGTAGTGACAGCTGATAATAAAAGTGAGCCGTCGGAGTCGTCTAATGCCATGACCAAAGTTATTTCACAAGATAATGTTATTGCGGTAACCGGTTTTACCACCAGTTCCAATGCTATGGCTGCGGCTGCCGTAGCTGAGGCCAATAAAATTCCTTTTATCACAGCGGCGGCGACTAATCCCAAAGTTACGCTTGATGAAAGTACCGGAAAAACCAAAAACTATACTTTCCGGGTTTGCTTTATTGATCCGTTTCAAGGAACAGTCGGCGCTAATTTTGTATTGAATACGCTTAAAACAAAAACAGCCGCTGTGCTGATTGATAACTCCAGTGACTACAGCAAAGGTCTGGCGCAGTTTTTTAAGGAAGCTTATACTAAAGGCAACGGGCAAATAGTTGCCGAAGAAGCTTATTTGCAAAAAGATCAGGATTTCAAAACCATTCTCACAAAGATAAAAGCGATTAATCCAGAAGTTATTTACCTGCCTGGGTATTATGAAGAAGTCGGCAAAATTATTAAACAAGCGCGTGAGCTTGGCATTACAGCGCCCTTTGTTGGCGGGGATGGCTGGGATTCGCCCAAACTCTTAGAAATCGGCGGCGCGGCAGCTCTCAATAATACCTTCTTTACCAACCATTATTCGGTGGAAGATACCTCACCTAAATCCAAAGAGTTTGTGGAGGCATATAAAAAGGAATATGGCGAGGTGCCAGGCGCGATGGCTGTACTTGGTTATGATGCTATGTATGTTATGGTAGATGCTATTAAACGTGCGGGCAGCACAGACTCCGAGAAAATTCGTGAAGCAATTGCAGCAACCAAGGATTTTGCTGCAGTAACAGGTACCTTAACCCTTAATGATAAACATGATGCGGTAAAAAGCGCGGTTATCATTGAAATGAAAGATGGCAAACAAATGTTTAAAGAAACTGTAAAACCGTGAGTAAAGTTGTAAACTGCCAGACTGAGGTCTGGCAGTTTTTTTGCGGGAAAAAGAGTCTATATTTCACACTTTCTGGCCTCTTGAGTATACTATATATCACCAATGGATGCAGTGAGGTGACGAAAATGAAATATAGTTGTCCGCAGGAAGTGGTGCTTGCCATGAGCCAGGGAGAAATATCTTCGTTAGACGGTTTTAGATTACTGCAAACAATGGATAATTATTTAGATATTCCTAGTTCAGCAAGCACGAATCAGGAAGAACTGCAAACTTTATTACAGGAAATGGATGCACTAATCGGCTTGACCGAAGTAAAAAAACTGGTACGGGAAATTTATGCGTTTATTGAAATACAAAAACGCCGTCAGGCTGAAAAACTGCTCACCGAGCCGCTGGTATTACATATGATATTTAAGGGCAATCCAGGTACAGGGAAAACAACTGTCGCGCGGATTCTTGGCAAGATATTCTGCAAAATGGGGGTACTTAGCCGCGGGCATTTAATCGAAGTAGAACGGGCGGATTTAGTAGGGGAATACATCGGGCATACTGCGCAGAAGACCCGGGAACAGCTAAAGAAGGCCTATGGCGGCATTTTATTTATCGATGAGGCCTATTCCTTAGCCCGTGGCGGTGAGAAGGATTTTGGCAAAGAGTCTATTGACGTTATGGTGAAACCGTGGAAGCAAATGGGCATAAAGCATGGTAAATTACGTAGTCTGTGCTATACTAAAATTAGGATATTTTGCATAATTGTTTGATTGGGGGAGGATGGGCTAAGTGTTAAAAAAATCAATAACGCTGGGCATACTAATTTTATTAGCAGCTTTTTTCTCTGTAGATAATCATGCAGCTGCCCAGCAAATGATTATCTGCACTGATGGAATTGCGCGGGTTGGCGAAACCGAAACCGAAGTTCAGGCCAAGCATCGCGCCTGTCTGGATGCTCAGCAAAGGGCTCTGGAAGAAGCTGGTGTAATTGTTGCCAGCAAAACAACTGTTGTTAACCACCAAGTGCTTGAAGACTGGCTTCAAAGTGTTGCCGCTGCCCGAATTCAGAGTAGAGTACTGGCAGAATCCCGCAGTATTGAAGATAATGCGATTGTTTTTCGCGTTAAGCTCGAATGCAAAGTCGAGGCGGCTGATATTACTTTACTGAATCAAGAATTGCAGAAACTAATTATTCCTGGCGGTCAGGCGCATGATAAGGTAGCGAAAAAGAAAGAAAGTGTAAAAGATTTTGTACTGACAGATGGCTCGCTGTACACTGGTTCACTGGTTGATGGGCTGCCTGACGGCAGAGGCGTAAAACAGTTCACGGATGGGGGGCGGTATGAAGGCGAATTTCGCAAAGGATTTCGCGAAGGAACAGGCAATTTTGTGTGGTCAAGTGGGGCGTCTTATACCGGAAATTGGCTAAGAGACAAGCGTTGCGGACAGGGCGAGTTTATCAGTGCGGCAGGTGAAAAACAAGCTGGACGCTGGTTAAATGATGTTTTTTATGCAGAATAAAACATCTTATGACCTTCTAGTCAGAGAATATTTAACTATGAAAAGCAATTAATAAAAATGAGGTTATCAATGCTAACGCCTTTCGCGGCAAGGTTACCTGTTTCTTTGTTGCTTGTCACATTTTTGTCATATATTTTAAATATGATATATATATGATTTATAACAAAGCTAAGAAGGGAGCATATATTTCTGAATTGAAACTGCTAAGAAAATACTACATAAATTATTAGTTGGATTAACTATAAAAAGGAAAAGGTGAAGTATTAATGGTTAGATTAGGGGAAAGACTAGTTCAGTTTCGGATAATAATCATGGCAATGGTATTATTTATAGGAGTAGCTGGTCTTAGCAGTAATGCCTTCGCAGCAGCGGCCAATAATAATACTATCGGGGTTGTGGACTTTCAGCTGCTGATGAATCAGCACCCGGATATGGCTGGGGCGCAGCACAGCTTAAAAGCTGAACTAGATCAGGCACAAAAGGATTATAATGAAAAGTCTCAGACAATGACAACCGACGAGGAAAAAAGCGCCTATCAAAGTCAGCTGCAGCAGCGGTTAAATGAGAAAAAGGACATGCTATTTGGCAGTATTCAAGAGAAGGTTATTGCTGTTATTAAAGAGGTTGCTGATGCTAAAGGAATGACGATCGTAGTAGATAAAAGTGCAGCAATTTATGGGGGACAAGATATTACCAATGACGTAGGCAAGAAATTTGCAGCTAAATAATACATCGGCTTCAGATAATGAACTAGGCTGATTGCAAAATGGGCTGGCGCACTAATAGCGCCAGCTTTTTTCTTAGTGCGCCAGCCCCTTTAGTGTAAGCTGCACGTTAATTTCAGGACAGCTGCCGCGCCCCCTGGTATTATCAACGCGCTTAACAATAACTTTGTCGACAATGGCCCGGAGCGCGCTTCTTTTTTCTTCAGTGGTAAAATTCTTTGCACTAACTAAAAGCTCAAGTGCAGCGGTGGTTTCAACTGCGCGATTAGCGGCACTGACCGAAAGTTTGGTTTCATAGGCACTTTTTAGTTCAAGGATATCAGCTAATTGTTTACTTATATCAGCTAATTGGTATTCAATCTCACTTGCGCTAAGTATCTTTTGCCTAAACCAGCGTATTACCGCATTTTTTTGCTGCTGCAAATCTTGTGCGGCTTTACTGATTTGTGCCAGCGCTGTTTTATTTTTTTGTAAATCTTGATCTTCTGCATGCATTTCCAGATATGCGGCAATGTCACCTGATTTATAAAGAAGTTCAAATAAGTACTTGAAAACGTATTCCTCTAAAAGTTCTGTCGGTACTTGTCTGGCGCTGCAGGGCTTATGTCCGGCATAGGTAGAGGATATGCTTTTTTGACTTAGGCAGGCATAATAACTGATGCGTTTTTGACAGCCGGAGTGGGAAATTATCATGGCGCGTCCGCATACCGCGCAGATTACCAACCCATTTAAGAGATAAGTTTGTTTTATATTTCGTTTAGCCAAGGATTTATTTGCTTGCAGCTGGTCTTTAGCTGCCTGCCAGGTTACTTCATCAATAATGGCAGGTACATAGACGGGAATCCACTCTGCTTCTGGCCGCAGTGTGCGTTTTTTTTTATTTAGGCCAATTTTTTGGTAGCGATATTTCATAGAGTAGATAATACCCTTATACAATGTATTGCTTAGTATCCGGTGCACACTAGAGACAATCCAGGCTTTTTTCGCCCGGGGTGAAGGAATGCCTCTGGCATTTAGTTCTTTACAGATTCGTGCAGTACCCATTTTTTCTGTTAGTAAAAAGTCAAAGATCATCCTTACGATATCTGCCTCAGTTTCATTTATTTTATAGGTGCTGTTAGCTGCATCAAAGAGATAGCCAAAGGGTCTGGTATTACTGATAACCAGTCCTTTTGCTGCTTTGCCGCGTTTGCCGCGCATGGTGCGTTCTTTGATTTTCTCCTTTTCATATTCAGCTACAATGCCTTGAAATTTGTACATGAGCTCGCCTTCCGGCGTGGCTTCAAAATTGATTGAGGCAAATTTTCTAAGAGCACCGGCTTTGACAATTTCTTCGGAGATAATGAGTAGATGGATGGTATTACGGGATAAGCGGTCAGGGGCATAAGAAATTACTGTTTGAAACTCTTTCCTCGCCAGTTTTTCCCGCAATTTTGTGAGGGCGGGACGATCAATAAATTCGCCGGAGTAACCATCATCGACAAATTCTTCTATGCTGGTTGCGCCGAGGGTAACCGCATATTTTCGGCACGCATCTAACTGCGTAGCGATAGAGTAGCCTTTTTCAGCTTGTTGGTCTGTAGACACACGGACGTAGATAGCGGCCTTCATATGCTCACATCCTTACTTTTTAGTCTTAACCCGCCGTTTTAAAAGGCCTTCCAGCAGAGGTGACATAAATTTTTTGCTGTATTCAATTTGAAGGGCAGCATCGTAATTTACCAGGCTGATTTTTACAATGGGGCTGGCATTTTGCTGTGCGGGTTTCTTGTTAATCATCAGTCATCACCTCAATTAATGGTATGCAAAGAGGGTTGTCTAATTGCCTGAACAAAAATGAAGAATAAGCTAAAAACAAAAACTTCCTACAAAAACTTCTCATCTGAGCAGATTTTGTCACGTTTTGATTATATGGCGATAAACTAGGAAAAGTATTAAGAATAGTGATAATCTGACGTTTAGCATAAAAATAAAGAAATCGATTATTTGGCATGATTTTTGCATATGGTAACTAGATTGTATTATAATGTGTTTTTATGTTATATTATAGAAAAATATTGAAATTGAGGAGAACAACGTGACAGAGGACGCATTAAAGAGTGATGCTATTCTTAGACAAATAAGTAATAGCCGCAGTGCAGAAAATATTGCGCTAATTGAGGAAGAACAGATTAGTTTCCTGATTTTTCAGCTTGTCGGCGATTTGTTTGCTTTTTACGGCAGTCAAGTGCGTGAAATCCTGCCGTTTAGGGAAGTAACGTGGATTCCCGGCGCTACCACCTTAATTCCCGGAGTTATTAATGTGCATGGCGGTGTAGCAGCAGTGCTTGATTTAAGTCAGGTACTGAGAATTAGTAAAACTACTAGCGAGGTTAAAGGCGGTTTTTATCTGATGGGGCGGGACGGGGATGGCCGAACCGGTATTTTAGTGGATAACCTCATAGATATTGTAGAAATACCTGCCTCTGAAGTCAGCCAGTTACTGGCAACGCTTGATGAGCGGCTAAGGCCCTTTGCGGTAAGTCAGTTTGAATATCAGTCTAAGATAGTCATAGTCTTGGATGCGGCTGAAGTTATTCGGAGTTCTGGGGGGATGGAAGCTGAAACACAGTAAACTTGAACTCTTGCTTTTTTCGGTGGGCGATAGCAGGTATGGCATTGATATTGACCAGATTGCGCTGCTTACGAATTTTGTCACCGGACAATTGGCTGTAAGTTTTTCCCGGTTGATGAAAGAGCCTGCTCCGCTTTACTGTCATAATGAAAAAATGCTTTTAATCAAGCAGAGAACCGAGCTGCCCATCTTAATTAACGAGCCGGACAGTCTTACAGTATGCCGGGTATGTGATATTTGTAGACTACCACAGCTTTTAGCAGCTGCAGCGGGCAAGAGAGGGGTATGGGGTTTTTTGCCGCAAGACCAAGGCATAATCATCCTCATTGACCTTTATAAAAATCAGTTGTTTGAGCGTCTGATAAAGTACCAATTGGCAATAAGGAAGGGGAAACCATGAACAATAGTCTTAAAACGAAAATTATCGGACTTATAGCACTGTTTATGTGCTGTTTAGTGGCGGGCTTATCTTATGTTTCTGTTACCAATACGCTAAAGAGAGGCGAAACTCGGCTGCACGAATACAAGGACATGCTTTATAAACAAAAGATTGATAGTATGGAAAATCTCGTTGACTCTGTCTCCAGCATGGCGATGTTAATGCCGGAGGAAGAGGCCAAAAAGTTTGTGCGCAGTGCCCGGTATGGTATTGACGGATATTTTGTTGTTATCGATGCTTCTGGCAATATGGCGGTGCATATGGATCAGAGCTTAGAGGGGACGCCGCTATCGAACATAAGAGATGCTGATAATAATGTATTTTGGCCAAAGCTCATCGAACAGTGCAAGGCACAGGGCAAAGGTACAGTAGAGTATGTTTGGAAAAAACCTGATTCAGCCAAAAGTGAAGCAAAATTATCTTATGGCAAATTTATTGGCAAATGGAACTGGATTGTTGTGACAGGCGTTTATCTCGATGATGTGGAGACCGCTATACATAAAGAAGAAAATCATATTCAGCAAGAGATTTGGACTACGGTTGAACGGTATCTTTTCATTGCCGCTTTGGCCCTACTACTCATGATTGCTGCCGCGGCCTTGCTGATAAAACGTTATATAACAAAACCGCTGGACAGTGCCATTACCAAAGTAAATACATATGCGTCCAAAATGGATGCCACAGTGACAAATCAGGCTAGCTTTTCAATTGAACTATCGTCCTCGGTAACAGAAATATCGGCAACAATGGAGGAGTTTTCTTCTTCGGCTACTTTAATTAGCGATCATAGCCAGGGGGTTGCCGATAGTGCCGCTCAAACTTTGCAGAAAACCAGAGAAGGGGTGGGCGAAGTGGAAGCATTAATGGAGAAAATGAAAGAAATCTATAATGATAATCAGGTTAATATTCAGGAAATTGTTGCTTTAGGCCATAAATCCAAAGAAATTAATAAAATAATGGAATTTATCAATAATATTGCCAGCCAAACGCGGCTTATTGCCTTTAATGCTGCCTTAGAAGCGGCTAGTGCCGGGGAAGCAGGCAAACGCTTTGGGGTAGTTGCTTTGGAAATTCGGCGCTTAGCTGATAGTGTTATGGAATCAACCAAGGAAATTGAAGCTAAGATTGGTGAAATTGTTGCAGCAGTAAGCAGGCAGGTAGTAGCTTCGGAGAAAAATACCAAGGGGATTGAAGAAGGCCTTACGTATTCTGAGCGTACTGTTTCAATTATTTATGATATCGAAAAAGCAGCAGATCAGACGACAGATGCTATTCGCCAAATTGTTCTTTCCATTCAGCAGCAGCAGACCGCCGGTGAGCAGGTATTAACGGCCCTGAGGCAGATTAAAGAAGGAACAAATGATAATACCGCCATGATTGAACAGACGAAAGCGGTTAGTAAAGAATTGGCTATTTTAGCAGAGGAGCTAGAATGCGTAGTTGATAACGGAAAAAAATTAAACTCTTAAGTTTGAGTTAGACGACAAGTGGTGCTAAGGCGGGTGTGATATAAATGACAACTTTAACTAAACTTGAACTTGATGAGATAAGTTATTTTATTAATCAGTCTTATGGATTGGAATTTCGTGAGCCGCGGCTAGGATTTCTCGAACAGGCTGTACAAAAGCGCCTTAAGGCAACTAATATTTCTGCGATTTATGAGTATTTACGTTTGCTTAAAACAGAGGAGCAGGAAGCATTAGCACTGATTAAGCTGTTAACAGTACATGAAACTTATTTTTTTCGCGAGCCCAAACACTTTGAGGTTGTTACCAGGAAGATCATTCCGCAGCTAATAAAAAAAGACGGGACACAGCCGTTTTTCAGGGTACTTAGTGCAGGTTGTTCAACAGGCGAAGAGGTATATTCATTAGCTATTGCTATTTTAAGTATGCCTGGCGCTGGTACTGAATGGGATTTTGAAGTGGTCGGCGTTGATGTGGATATAGAAGCCATAAAAAAGAGCCAAAGAGGTGTATACGGCTTATACTCTTTTCGTGCTTGTCCGCCAAACATCTGTGATACTTATTTTGAAGATATGTCTAACGAACAATTTATGGTTAAGCGCTTTGTGAAAGAAAAAGTACGGTTTAAGGCGCTAAATTTGTTTGCTGAGGTGTATCCGCAGTGGCTTAAAAGTATGGATATTATTTTTTTTCGGAATGTGTCCATTTATTTTTCTAAAGCGCAGCGTAAGGAAATATTTTCTCGCTTAACGACCTTGCTCAAGCGGGGCGGGGCTCTGTTTCTCAGCAGTACGGAAACTTTATATCAAAGTAACGCGGGCATGTCCTTGGCAAAAAGTGAAGATGTATTTTATTATTGCAAAGAAAATGCTGCGAGAGTTAACTCAGATACTGCTGTGCCGAGCCATATTTCTTTAAAAATTCATACCGCTAATAAGCAGCTTGGGAGCTGTTTGCCCAAGCATAAACATCAATTCTCCGTGCCCAACAAAGCTGCTAGCTGCCAGCAAATGTTTGCAAACGCGCTGGAACTAACAAAAGCCAAACAGTATGAAAAAGCGGTTGATCAGCTTAATAAGATTATGACGGCTGATGCCTTTTTTATTAGAGCCTATACTTTAAAGGCGAATATCTTACTCAATCAGCAAAAAGTGGACGAGGCAGCACAGCTTTGTCAGGCCGCGCTGGTCATGGATGATTTTTGCCTGGAGGCCTATCTTTTGTTAGGTATGGCCGCAAAGCTGGCCGGCGCTGTCGATAAGGCGATACAGCACTTTAAAGAAGCGGTATATGTGTGTCCTGAATGCTGGCTGGCTCACTTTTATTTGGCCGAAGCCTATCAATTACAGCAAGCATCTATCTATGCCAAACGGGAGTATCAGTTAGCTATGCGGATACTTGAACAGGGAAATTTTGATAACCACGGGCTAAGCTGCTTTTTGGCACCGTTTAAGCAAGCTGACATAACCCAGTTATGTCAGTATAATATAGCAAAATTGTGCGGCTGAGGCTAATGAATGCTGGAGAAAGCGGTGAATAAAGTAGTGTCATTAAATATAAAACTTCTTTCTGTTAAATTTGCTGAAGAAGCGGCAAAACACTGCAATCTAATTGAAAAGGATTTGCTGGTGCTTGAGGCAGAGGGCTTTTCTAAGGAAACTATTGATGCTGTTTTCCGCGCAGCTCACACTATCAAAGGTGCTGCACGTATGCTGAAGCTGACCGCTATCTCTGAAGTAGCACACCGAATGGAAGACGTGTTTGAAGAGCTGCGCGAGAAAGAAAGCAGTTTGTCTAAAGAAATGATAGATATTTTATTACAGGGTATTGATACAATTCGTGCGCTGCTTGCTTTGGTTGCAGCAGGAGAATCTTTACCGGAGGCTTTACCGGCAATTTGCGCGCAGCTAGAAGAGGTGCTTTGTAAAAATGTAAAGGCAAAACAATATATAGTACCAACAAGCAAAGTCGAAGTTTGCGCTCCAAAATCAGAAGAAGCAGTACAGCCTGATTTTGTGCAAATACGAGCTGAGCGGCTTGATGAATTAATCGGGCTGATGGGCGAATTAATTTCTTATCAGTACCGCAAGCAACAGCAAGTACACTCTGTCCGTGATATTATGCACCTCGCTGAGGGCGCCCTTGAGCTCTCTTACAGCATTGCGCCTGATAAGGAAGCAGCTCTGCAAACCAGATTAGCGGATATGCATAGTCAATTAAAAAAACTGCAAGATTTGCTGCGTAATGATGCGGCAAGGGAAAGTCAGATTACCAAAGACCTGCAGCAGCAGTCGCTAAAAGTACGGATGCTGCCGATAACGACAATTTTTGATAGCATTAACCGCGTCGTGAGAGATTTTGCCCGTACTGCTGGCAAAGAAATTGAGTTTGAGATGACGGGGGGAGAAACTGAACTTGATCGTAAAATTATCGACGAGTTAAGGGTCTGCTTGCTCCATATGATTCGTAATGCAGTAGATCACGGGATTGAACTTTCTAAAGAGCGAATAGCGGCCGGTAAGCCCCCGCGCGGGATTATCCGTTTAGCAGCATTTTATGACGCTGGGGGAGTTACGCTTATGCTAGAGGATGATGGGGCAGGAATTTCCCTTGACGACATCAAAAGCACTGCGCTAAAAAAGCGGTTTTATTCCCAGGAGACGATAAATAAGCTAACGGAAAGGGAACTTCTTGATTTAATCTTTTTGCCTGGCTTTAGCACCAGTCCGATTATAACCGATATATCCGGGCGCGGTGTCGGCATGAATGTAGTTAAAGAAACCATTGCCGAAAAACTCAAGGGATCGCTTGCCATTAAGACGCGTCAAGGGAAAGGAACTGCTTTTACGATAAAAGTACCAATTACGCTAGCTCTGTCGCGTATGCTCACGGTCGCGGCCGGCAATGAGACTTTTGCGTTTCCGGCTTATGCGGTGCAGGAAGTATTGAAAGCAGGCCCTGACCAGGTAATTGATGTTGCCCATAAACGGGCCGTGCGGGTTCGTGAGCAAATTATTCCGTTGGAGGAACTGGCGGTTATTTTAGGGTGCCCGCACGCGGCTGAGCAGTCGCGCCAGGAATTTTTTATTATAGTACTTGCTGCTGGCGCTGAAAAATGCGGCTTGGTTGTTGATGCGGTGCTTAGTGAAATGGATATGGTTATTAAGCCTGTACCTTCTGTGCTTAAGCAGCCGAAGGTGATTTCCGGTTTTACAGTCGGCAGCAATGATGAAATAATCAGTGTACTTGGCGCTCAGGCACTAATAAAAAAAACGCGCGAAAATCGGCAGGGCATGGCTAGCATCGTAAAAGCCGCTACCGGGACAGAGGAAAAAACAATTCTGGTTGTTGATGATTCTGTTAACACCAGGGATATTGTTAAAAGCATTTTAGAGTCTTATGGTTACACGGTAGATTTAGCTGAGGATGGTCTGGCCGCTATTGAAAAGACAGGCAAAAAGGTATATGATGCGGTCATCACTGATATCGAAATGCCGTGTCTTGACGGATTTAGCCTTACTTCACACCTCAGACAGGATGAAAGGTACCGGCAAATTCCAATAATTATCGTAACTTCACGAGAAAAGGCCGAGGATAAACGTCGGGGTATTCTAGTTGGCGCCAGCGCTTATATCGTAAAAGGTGCGTTTGATCAAAATAATCTTATTGAAACATTGCAAAATGTAATTGGTTAGTTTGTGGAGGATAAACATGTTAGAACATAAGGATCAAATCGGTCAGCAAATAAAAATGCTGCGTGAAGCCTATTTACGCGACCTTTCTCAGCGAATCGATGTTATGGAAGGTAAATGTCAGGAGCTTTCGTCGACCAAAAAATACGAAAAGAACCTTGCATTTTTACGGCGGGCCTTTCACTCCATGGCGGGAACTGCCAGTTCCTTTGGTTACGAAAACATAGGCAAGTTTGCCAAGGAGGGCGAAAGCGTATTAAAAGACATTGCTCCGGCAGAAAGACTATCAGCCGAGGCGGAAGATACCTTAAAGCGCTGTATTGAAGGACTAAATTTGTCACTCAAAACGGCAAAATCACTACAATATGAGTTTGCACTGGATGTTAATTATTTCTGGGCAGAACCTGGCGGGGAGAAGCACAAGACAGTAATTATGGTGGACGACGATGAACATTTTATAGCCAATATATCTTTTCAATTAGAGTGCTTTGGCTATAAGGTCTTGAAATTTCGTAAACTGGCAGAAGTGGAAAAGTTCTTGCCACAGCTAGAACCCGCCGCGATTATTATGGATATGGTTTTTCCTGAAGGTGAAGCAGGTGGTGCTGATGCCGTCAAGCGGCTGCAGGGAATGAAGCCGTATCACATTCCTGTAGTGTTTTTGTCGCGGCGAAGTGATATTTATTCCCGTTTGGCGGCAGTTCGGGCTGGAAGTGACGCCTATTTTGCCAAGCCGGGGCGAGCTGCAGATTTAATTGAAGCCTTAGATGGTCTAACAAGAACAGAAAAGCCGGAGTCTTGCCGGATATTAATTATTGATGATGATAAATTTATGGCGGACTATCATGCCGCTTTATTAGAGCAGCACGGCATGAAAACACTGATTGTATCTGAGCCGATGAAGGTTCTCGATTACCTTAGTTTATTTGCGCCTGATTTGATTTTACTGGATTTAATCATGCCGCAGTGCAGCGGCTATGAACTATCCAGGCTTATTCGGCAGGTTCCGGCTTATGTTCACATTCCAATTGTGTTTTTGTCGGTCGAAAAAAATCCAGCCAGGCAAATAGCGGCGATGGCTACAGGCGGCGATGATTTTATTACTAAACCAGTAGATATAGCGCATTTTATTTCTTCCGTAAAGCTACGGGCAGAGCGCATGCGTATGCTGCGGCAGCATATGGAACGTGACGGACTAAGCGGATTATATAATCATTCAGTTATGAAGCAGCATATCAGACGACTCTTTTTGGATGCGGTGCGTCGCGATAATCCGGTTGCGCTGGCCATGCTTGATTTAGACTTTTTTAAAGTTGTTAATGATACTTATGGACATGCGGCAGGTGATTTAGTAATTTTAAGTCTGGCGCGTTTTCTCGAACAGCGCCTGCGCAGTACGGATCTGATTGGGCGGATGGGCGGTGAAGAATTTGCTGTCATTATGCCTGATACAACTATGGCGGATGCCTATCAGGTGATGGAAGAAATAAGGGCGAAATTTGAAAATATATGTCACGAATCGGTAAAGGGTGTATTTCATACTACGTTTAGTTGTGGACTGGCAGGCTATCCGGGAAGTAACAGCCCAAACGCCTTGTATAATGCCGCAGATGCGGCGCTTTATAAGGCAAAATCTTTAGGTCGAAACCTAACTTATCAGGCTGAAATGTGAGAAGGATGGTGAAATAATGAAAAAGAAATTATTGCTGATCGAAGACGATAGTTTTATGAAAGATATGATTGCTTTGGTACTAGAAAGTGAAGGTTACGAAGTTGATAGCGCCGAAAGCGGGCGGGAAGCGATGCAGCGTCTAAATGAATATCCTCAGTGTGCGGCAGTTATATCGGATATGTATTTACCAGATAGCGATGCTTTTACCCTTTTTAATAAATTTAGTGAGGCTTGGCCAGGACTCTTGTTTCTCATTTTAAGTAGCGAAACAGATCAGGCTATTGTACAAAAGGCTGCTGACCTTGGAATTGCCTATATTTTTAAAGATGAAAATTTTGCCGAGTCAATCGTAGCGGCTTTGCATACCGACTTGGCTGTTGGGGAGTAGGAAAATGGCAAAAACAGAAAATCAAGAGCAGATAGCCTTGCCTGGCAGTCAGCAGGCAAAAATGCTGCATGATCTCCAGCAGCCGCTTAATTCGATAAAAATGATTTCCGGCGGAATTTTATATTTACTTAAACAAGAGAAAAGAGTGTCTGATGCCGAATTGGCGGAGTGCATGCGGGAAATATCCAGTCAGACTGATCGTGCGGCAAAGCTAATCAAAAGTATAAAACTATAGTATTATAAATTGCTATTTGCTAAATGGGGGTATTTTATGAAGATATTGCTTGTTGATGATGAACAGCATAGCCGTCAGGCTATGCTGTGGTTTTTAAAGCACCAGAGCCATGAAGTAACCGAGTGTACGAGTGGGGAAGAAGCCTTAAGAAAATGCGCCGCCGAAAACTACCCCTTGATCCTATCTGATATTCAAATGCCGGGTATGTCTGGACTTGAGTTGGCAGCAGCCATTAAAAAGTTTCCTAATAGCTGGCAGACAGATATCGTTTTCTTTACCGGCTATGCTGATTTAAATTCGGCTGTTACTGCACTCAGAGCCGGTATATATGATTATTTGGAAAAGCCTGTAAATCCTGAAGAACTGTCTTCGGTGATTGAACGTGTGGCCGAACACCAGGCCTTACTACGTGAAAATAAGACACTGACAGAACGGTTTAATGATGAAGTAAATGCGGCAACCGAAGAGACGCGGCGCGAACTAATCCATATGAAACAAATTGTGGCAGAGTCGATCATTGGTTCAGTGGGCATTTTTTCAGAGTCGATGAGGGAAATTGTGCAAAAAGCCGAAAAGCTGCATCAGGACCGTGCTATTCCGGTTTTAGTTGAAGGCGAGACGGGCACGGGCAAAGAGGTGATTGCCAAGCTCATTCATTATGGAAAGCACTTTAATCCATTAAGTACGGTTCCTTTTGTGGATATTAACTGTGCTGCGCTGGCGCCTACTTTATTTGAAAGTGAACTTTTTGGTTATGAGGCAGGTTCATTTACGGGCGGTATGGCCAAAGGGGCTAAAGGCAAATTTGATATAGCGTGCGGCGGAACTTTGTTTTTGGATGAAATTAGTCAAATTCCGCTTGATTTACAGGGGAAATTACTGCGAGTGCTGCAGGAAAAAGAATTTTACCGGATAGGGGGTCTTAAAAAAATAAAAACCAATGTCCGGGTCATTTGCGCCACTAACGTGCCGCTGGAAAAGTGTGTTGCAGAGGGTACTTTTCGCAAAGATTTGTATTTTCGTCTCAAAGTTGCGCACTTGGTTATTCCGCCGCTCAGAGAACGTACTACGGCAATTTTGCCGCTGGCTACGCTGTTTTTGCAAAAAGCAGCACAGCAAAAAAAGAAAAAATTTACCGCGATTGCGCCGCAAACCGCCAAGATTATGGAAGAATACGATTGGCCCGGCAATGTACGAGAATTGCAGAATTTTATCGACTATGCAGTCTTTGCTTATAATGACCTAGAGCTAAAAACAGAGCATCTTGCCGGACTTTTTGAGGAGCGGCGGCAGCCGGATTTAGCTACACCGGAAAGCCGTGTGCTTGAACTTCCTTTTCCAAAAACCGGCTATTCCTTGAAACAATATACCAAAGAGATTATTTTGAAGGTCTTAGCAGCCCACAATGATAATCAAACAGCAGCCGCTAAGTATTTAGGCATCTCCCGCCGAGCGATGTCTTATCGATTGGAAGAAATTAGAAAACAGCAGTAAAGGTATCATTACAAAAACTTCTCACCAAAACTTCCCGCATGGGAAGTTTTTTACAATTTCCGTAGGGGCAATCCCTCTGTGGTTGCCCGCGTAGAGGCGCTCTAACAAGAAAAAACTAATCTGTGGTAATAAGAAAAACAAACTTATAAGCGATGCCTTTCTTTATACACAGAAAATCTATTCACATCAGATCGTTTGTACCCGGGCAACCACGGAGGGATTGCCCCTACGAAGGGAAAAAAACCATTTTTAATTATATTTACGTTTTGATCCACGACAGCCCCTACATATTTTGCGGTTTTAGAATATAAAAAATAAAAAGCATGCTGATATGGCATGCTTTTTGCATTATTAACTGCCTGGGTTGTGTTTACAACTACTATATACCAGGTGTTTGCAATTTATTTATGACAACAGTTGCAGGAGGAGAAAAGAATGAAAAAACGTATACTGATCGGCGCCCAATTGGGTGCTATTATGGGAATGGCTCTACTACTCATGGTTATTTTGCTTGGCGTAATTATCTATGAATTCAAGGATACCAGCACGGCTTATCAAACCATACTATCTGGAACGGTGTCGCGAACAATAGCTTTGCAGGCTGCTAAAGATGATTTTCATGAAGGCCTGAGTGAACTGCGCGGCTATATGGCTTATAATGATCAAAAATACGCTGCTGATACCATAACCTTGCTAAATCAAAGCCATGAAGCAGTCAAAACTTTTACCGTTGCCGCCACCGCGGCGGAAAGCAAACAGGCGGGTGAAAAACTTGAGGCAGCGATGGTTTCTTACATAGAGGATATCAAACAGGCAATTACATTGAAACAGGCCAATGATGCCAATTATGCGGTAGTTTTATCAGAGGCTCGTCAAAAGACTGAAAACGTCAACAATTTGTTTGCCGAAGCTATGAAAGCCCAGGATAATGCTCAAAAAAAGCGCACCAGCGAACTAAATGAAAGACAGGCGGCAGTATTTATGATAGTTATTGCTGTTAGCATAATAGGTATTCTTCTTATTATTGCCATTCTAATTTGGTATAGCCGTCAGCTGGCACAAAGAATTGGCAATCTCCGCCATGATATCCTGTCAATGAGTGAACTGGATTTATCGGGCAAAAATATGCATGCCAGCCGTAACGATGAAATTGGTGATATGGCGGAAGCTCTGATTAAGATGAAGCATGTACTAAAAGATATTGTTGCTTTGCTTAGAACTAATGCCGATAATGTGGCAGCTTCCAGCCAAGAGCTTTCTTCTTCAGTTGGCGAGCAGCTACAAGTATCTGAAAGCATTGCCCATACCATTACTGACGTTGCCGCGGGAGCGGATCGAAATACCACTCATATTACTGAAATTTCTTCTGTCATTGAGGAAGTGGGGGCAAGCGCCCAAGAAGTAAGTGCAAGCGCTAATAACGTTAATCATATTACCCGGGATGCAGTCAGTGATGCAAGCCAGGGTATGCAGCTTATTTCAAAGCTAGTACAGCAAAATGACGCAATTGAAAAAGCTATGTTCGAGATTACCAAGGTGTCTGAAGAGCTGGTAAAAGGATCAGCTGATATTGAGCAAATTGTCATAAACATTCGCGGCATTGCTGCTCAGACTAATCTGCTAGCGCTAAATGCCGCGATTGAGGCGGCCAGAGCAGGTGAAGCCGGCAGAGGTTTTGCGGTAGTAGCTGAGGAAGTTCGAACCTTAGCTGAACAAAGCGCTAAGTTTACCGGTCATATTGAAGATATTATTACAAGAATGACAGCGGATATTCATTTTACTGTAGAGGTAGTGACTAAGGCTAATACAGAAGTATCAGCTGGTAAAGCGGCAGCCAATCAAACCCAGCATGGTTTTGACGCTATTATCGATAAGCTCGCGCAAGTAAAAACCGGTATAGAACAAATTAGTCAGGCCGTGGAAGAAACCGCGCATGGCATGCAGTCGGTCGTGAGCAATGTCCAGGATATTGGCAGCGTTGCCGAAGAAACCAGCGCCAGTGCCGAAACCGTGGCGGCCTCCGCGGAGCAGCAAAGCGCTAGTCTACATGAAGTAAGCCAAAGTTCGGCAGGGCTTGCTAAAATGGCGGCAGAGCTAAATGAAATTACGGAGAAGTTTAAAATTTGAGCAAATAATTGCATATATATGTAGGCAGTCTTTTAGCAATAAACGCTAGAAGGCTGCTTTTTTACAATATAAGAAAGTATAATATTTCGGGCTGCTAATCTATAGTTCGCATTTTATAATTAGTCGAAACGTTACTTACTTTCTTATTGTTTTAAAAACGCATAGCGTTTTATTTATGCCCATTTGCTTCCGAGGTTTCGTAAAAGCCATGGAAGATCATAGAAGCGAGCTTATCTTAATTTTAGCCGGCTATCAAGCCGAGATGGAAGTTTTTTTGCAAACCAATCCAGGGCTGCGCTCTCGTTTTCCCATTCATATTGATTTTCCTGATTATACGCAAACTGAGCTTTTACGCATTGCTGAGCTGTTTTGTCAGGGAAGGCAGTATCAGCTGAGCAGTGAGGCGAAGCTGGGGCTACTCAAAATACTGAACTCACCGCAGTACTTAAAATCTGAAGTCTTCGGCAATGCCCGTGTTATTCGTAATCTTATTGAAAAAGGTATTAGGCGGCAGGCTGTACGTTTGATTACCAAACCTCATATTTCACGCGATGAGTTAATGCTGCTTCAAGCAAGTGATTTAGCGGAGGGAAAAGAATGAGAGAATTTGCGATAGTTGGAAGGCCAAATTCCGGCAAAACGTTATTTGCGCTGAATTTTGCGCTGTATTTGGGCAGTAAAACAGTGGAAATGATCTTTCGCACTTTTGACGGTCTTACTACTTGCCGCCATGTTTCGCTTTCTGAGGCCAAACACGAGCTTTGCGCCTCAGTGCCGCATAAGACCAGATGTCTCCAATCTATGCTGTTAAAGGTTTCGCTAGGCAAGGGCTCTGCTAATTTTAAACTAACAGACACCTGTGGTGTGCAGGAACAAATTCATGAAGCTGAGGCTGTTCGCCGGGGGATGGCGCAGACCATCAGTTTACTTAGAAGCACTGATTTTATTATTCATGTGCTGGATCTTTCTAGTATCGAGGGGCAGTATGACAAGGATCGGCAGTATAACATTGATTATGAAATATATAGTTATGGTCTAGCTAGGCGTAATTATCTTATTTTAGCCAATAAAACAGATTTGCTCCCAGCCAAACAGCAGCTTGGGCTGGTATCATCCTATTATCCCAAGGCGGGCATAGTGCCGGTATCAGCCCTCCTTTCCCAAGGGTTTAAGGAGGTTAAAGATCATGTACTCCGTAATATTTGATTTTCTTGCGGCCAGTATGGCTGTAGTATGCTGCGGCGCAGCCGTAAAACTGTCGGACGATTTTTTAGATAAAGAAATGGATATTCGTTCAGGGCAGCATAACTGGGCGCTCACGCTGGGCAGTGGTGCGCTGTTTTACGCGATAATATGTTTAATCGCGGCCGCAGGGTTAAACAGTCAGGTCAGTTTGCCGCTCTTTTTAGCCAGTTATATTGTGGGGATGTTTAATGATTACCAGCATATTTTTCCTAGCCGTCTAACTGGTTTACAGGAATCATTATTGGTATTGGTATTGGGAGTGTGTCTGTTTGGCCTAAATAGTATGCTGTTTTCGCTTAGCTTTATTTTGGCGATACAGTTATTTGATGATTGTCTGGATATACATCGAGATAAGCTGGCCGGCTATCGGAACTGGGCTTATCGGTTTGGTCTTGCCGAATGCAGTTTGCTCGGGGCACTTTGTATAATACTGGCCTGGTATATAAATGAACTTACTTTTTTTTCGGTACTTTGCGGTACGGTATTCTTTTACGGGATTATTTATTGGCATGAGGTGGCAAAATAATGACGATCTTCTTAATGTTTTTTGGCATGATTATTTTTTTGTGTGCATACTGTCTGGGTAAATATCAGGGCCGCCAGGCTGGGATACGCGAAGGAAAAGCCAGTATGCTCCTTGAACTTCGTGAGCAGTCGCTTATTGAGGGCTGCTGCTTTTTTTGCGGTACCCAAAAACGAAGCATTTCCAATGAAATAATAAAGCAGGCTGATACAGATGGAATGATTTCCAAAAAAATAGAAGAATAGTGCTGCCTTACTTTACCTTTCATGATTTTTTCTGTATTATATAATAGTCATATAGCTGAGATAGGAGAGAAGTGTTGTGCCCATTTTGTTAATTGCCATTATTGTACTTATTTTGGATCAGTGGACCAAGTACTACATAAAAACCACTATGCTGCCGGGCATGTCCATTCCGGTAATTGATAATATTTTTCATATTACATATGTCTTAAACCCCGGAGCAGCTTTTGGTATTTTAGAGCATCAGACGGCTTTTTTTGTAGTTGTGGCTCTTGTCATGCTGATTGCTACCGTATATTTTTATCGCTATCTGGTCATCAAACATCAGATGCTGCGTATTGGCATTGCGCTAATGGCCGGCGGGGCGGTTGGCAATGTCATGGATCGTATTAAGACAGGCTATGTGGTGGACTTTTTTGATTTTCGCATATGGCCGGTTTTTAATATTGCGGACATTGCTATTGTGACAGGGGTTAGCTTTATTATTTATTATCTATTATATTTTTCACAAAAAGAAGAGGTTGAACATATTGAGTAATTTACAGGAATTTGTTGTGCCGGATTTAGCCCAGAATGAACGCTTAGATGTTTTTTTGGTAAGGGCGATGGAGAATATGTCAAGGTCACATATTCAAAAATTGATTGCTGAGGGCAATATTACCGTAAATAAGCGGCAAGTAAAAGCCAATTATAAAGTGCAGCAAGGCGAAGTGATTGCGGCTAGTCTTCCTGAGGCTCAGGCCATCGATGTTGCTCCGGAAGATATCGCGCTTGATATTTTGTATGAGGATGAATATGTGATTGTGATTAATAAGCCGCGTGGTATGGTGGTACATCCTGCGGTGGGCAATTACAGCGGTACGCTGGTTAATGCGCTCCTAGAGCATTGTGAGGACTTGTCAGGTATTAACGGGATGGTTCGACCGGGCATTGTTCATCGCCTTGATAAGGATACATCGGGGGTTATGGTAGCTGCTAAAAATGATCAGGCCCACCTTAGTTTGACGGCGCAGATAAAAAATCGAACCGCCAGCCGCCGTTATCTGGCCATTGTTTATGGCAACATAAAGGAAGAAGCCGGCGTAATTAATGCGCCAATCGGCAGGCATCCGGTGGACCGCAAGAAAATGGCGGTTACCTTTCAAAATTGCAAAGAGGCCATTACCAATTTTCATGTGTTAGAACGTTTTGGAAAATTTACCTTAGTGGAATGCAAATTAAAGACAGGCCGTACCCATCAGATTCGTGTACATATGACGTATATCGGTCATCCTGTGGTCGGTGATCCGAAGTATGGGCGGGAAAGACAGAGCTTTGCGATAAAAGGCCAGGCGCTCCATTCGACAGAGCTTACGTTTACTCATCCGGCTACAGGGGAAACCATGGTATTTCATGCACCGCTGCCTGAGGATATGAATCTAATTTTGACTGAGCTGAGGAAATAAGAAATAAAGAGGTGGATTATAATGACAAAAAAAATGATTGAAAAAACAGTAATATTGGATGCTGACGCTATGCGTCGCGCCATTACGCGTGTGGCCCATGAAATTTTGGAAAAAAACAAGGGCATCGCTGATGTAGTATTAGTTGGCATTAGGACGCGCGGCGTCCCGCTGGCTGAATGTTTGGCGGCGGAAATTGCCAAAATTGAAGGGACCAAGGTCCCTGTCGGTATTTTGGATATTACCTTATATCGTGATGATTTATCGACACTTAGTTATCAGCCTATTGTCCATCAGACCCAGATACCTGTCGATATTAGCGGTAAAACAGTGGTATTGGTTGATGATGTATTATTTACGGGGCGCACTGTGCGCAGTGCGCTTGGCGCAATCATGGATATCGGGCGGCCGATAAGTATTCAGCTGGCTGTCCTCATTGACCGCGGACACCGCGAACTGCCTATTCGGGCCGATTATGTCGGCAAAAATGTGCCAACAGCCAGCCGGGAAATTGTTAGTGTACAACTGGCGTCGGTAGATGGCGCAGATCAGGTTGTAATTAAAGAATTTGTGGAATAAAGGTTGACAAAGTAAAATGAAAATGGCATAATCCTCCTATGGAGTTTACAACATAATATCCCTGAGACAAACAAGTGATGATTGGGAGTAAAGGTAATATATCTATCGCCACAGAGAGCTGGTGTTTGCTGAAAACCAGTGCGTAGCTATTGCTGATTAAATCACCCATGAGCTCTTCTCCGAAATTTACAGACATGTCTGTTATGATTAGGCAGAGGCGTAGCCCAGGCGTTAACGGGGAGTCGGTTGATGGACTGATGCAAAGAGTATAAATTAGGGTGGTATCGCGCATTTTGCGCCCCTGTTCAATTTGAACAGGGGCGTTATTTTATTTTTAGGGGGAGAAATTTACATGAAGAATACAATGAGAAACATGAAAACTATGGATGGGAATGCTGCAGCAGCCTATATTTCTTATGCTTTTACTGATGTTGCCGCTATTTTTCCCATCACGCCTTCTTCCACGATGGCGGAATATGTTGATGAATGGGCAGCTAAGGGCCAGAAAAATATTTTCGGACAAACAGTAGAGGTAGTCGAAATGCAATCAGAAGGCGGTGCTGCCGGTGCTGTGCACGGTTCACTTCAGGCAGGGGCGCTCACAACTACCTATACGGCATCCCAGGGCCTTTTGTTAATGATTCCTAATATGTTTAAGATTGCCGGAGAACTTTTGCCAGGTGTTTTCCATGTAAGTTCCCGGGTAGTTGGCGCTAATGCTATTAGTATTTTTGGGGATCATTCAGATGTAATGGCTACAAGACAAACCGGTTTTGCGCTGCTTGCTGAAAGCAGTGTGCAGCAGGTAATGGACTTAGCAGCAGTGGCGCATTTGTCAGCCATCAAAGGCCGCGTACCGTTTCTTAACTTCTTTGATGGTTTTCGAACTTCGCATGAAATACAGAAAATTGAAGTGCTCGAATATGATGAGCTGGCTAATTTACTTGATGCGGCGTCGCTAAATCAATTTAGGCGAAATGCACTGAGTCCGGATCATCCGGTTCTACGTGGGACAGTACAAAATTCTGATATTCATTTTCAGCAGCGCGAAGTGGCAAACCGCTATTATCAGGAACTGCCTGATATCGTAGAAGGCTATATGGAGGAGATTAACAAACTAACAGGCCGGGACTATCACCTCTTTAATTATTATGGCGCTAAGGATGCAGACCGGATGATTATTGCCATGGGCTCAATGTGTGAAGCGATTGAAGAGATGGTGGATTATTTAAAGGAGCAGGGTGAAAAGGTTGGGGTACTGACTGTTCATTTATACAGGCCGTTTTCGCTTAAGCACTTTTTTAAATATATTCCCCAAACGGTCCGGAAGATTGCGGTACTTGATAGAACGAAAGAAATGGGATCTTTGGCGGAGCCCTTATATCTTGATGTAAAATCCGCCTTCTATAGCAGTGACTTGCATCCAGTAATTGTCGGCGGACGCTGCGGGGTAGGCGGTAAGGATGTCCTCCCCAGAGACATTCATGCTGTATTTGAAAATCTAAAAGAGCAAAAGCCGCGTGATAACTTTACCGTGGGGATTATTGATGACGTCAACAATAGTTCGCTGCCGCTTGGCGCCAATCTTGATATTACTCCATCCGGCACCAAAGCTTGTAAGTTCTGGGGGCTTGGTTCAGACGGCACCGTAGGCGCGAATAAAAATGCCATAAAAATTATCGGCGATCATACTGACATGTATGCGCAAGGCTATTTTGCCTATGATTCTAAAAAGTCCGGCGGTGTTACGATTTCCCATTTGCGTTTTGGCAGTAAACCAATTAAAGCGCCGTATCTTATCAATCAGGCTGACTTTATTGCTTGTCACAACCAGTCTTATGTGGATAAATATAACGTCTTGGCAGGCTTAAAGCCGGGCGGTAATTTTCTTCTTAATTGCGCATGGGCTGAGTCAGAGCTCGAAAATCACCTGCCAGCTGAGATGAGACGCTATGTATTTAAAAATAACATTAACGTTTATACAATTGACGCTGTAGGGATTGCCAGAGAGCTCGGACTTGGCGGGCGCATCAACATGATCATGCAGGCGGCTTTCTTTAAGATAGCCGGTATTATTCCGGTAGCAGCAGCTGTCAATTATTTAAAAGCGGCGGTGGAAAAATCATATGGGCATAAAGGCGAAAAAATTGTCGCCATGAATAGTGCAGCAATTGATAGGGGCGCTGAGGCTATTTTAAAGATTACTGTGCCGGAAAGTTGGGGCACCGCACAAGAGCCTAAGGAGGAAATGTTAGAGCAGCCAGCTTTTATTAAGAATGTTATGGCGCCGATGAATCGTCAAGAGGGGGATAATCTTCCGGTCAGTGCTTTTATTGGCATGGAAGACGGCACTTTTCCGATGGGAACTGCGGCTTATGAAAAACGCGGTGTGGCAGTGAGTGTTCCGGCTTGGCAACCTAAAAGCTGTGTAGAGTGCAACCGCTGTTCTTATGTTTGTCCGCATGCTGCCATTAGACCGGTACTTATGACCAAGGAAGAATTAGA
>JAJFUN010000141.1 GCA_021372375.1 Pelosinus sp.
TATCCGGATCAAATGACTGGCGTACTAGATTATAATACCAGGGATGCCATTATCCGCGCACAAAAGGCCTTTCGCCTAAAAGCAACCGGCAAATACAACCCCCTCCTTGTTGATGTGCTGTCAAGAGAAGCCCGCCATAGACCAAACAACTACCACAAAGAATTAACTATGCAAGCAACTGCTTATACCTCACAAGATCCTGGCAGCGGTAATCTAACTAAAAGAGGACACCGACTACATAAAGGCTTAGTTGCTGTTGATCCCCGAGTAATTCCTTTAGGCACACGCCTTTATATAGAAGGCTATGGCTACGCAATCGCTGATGATATCGGCAGCGCCATCAAGGGACACCATATTGATCTAGCCTTTGAAAATCGTCATGCCGCCTTTCAATTTGGCCGCCGTATGGTAAAAGTCTTGGTGCTTGACTGACAATTTGCATAGTAAGCCAGAAATAAAGTGTCTATCCCCCTTTTCCCTCCTTTTTTTGCTATTAAACTTGGTCCCAGTTCTACCAAGTTGACTTGGTTAATATTACATCAAATTTTTAAATCTACTACGCACAAACTATTCCAGAGGAGGTGATTATTTATGTGTCACAGAAGAAAATCGATGCATATGGACATGCCTGACATTAACATGGCAGCTACCACCAAAGTTCTTGCCGCTGCCGCAATGGTTTGGTTTGGTGCTAAAATGTTAATGGAAGAACTTATGGACTAACCCTCTTCACTACCCCAGCCGTAGCTGGGGTTCAATTTTTTGATAAAAGTAAAGCCAGATTTGATGTAGCAAATACCAAATCTGGCTCAATTAAATTGTCATTTTATAGAACAGATTGAAAATAGTTATTTTTTATGATAAAATAACAAAAAAGGTGAAGGGGGAGCGCCCTTTACCTTAATAAAAAAGACAATTAAATAGCAAGGGAGCTCGTGTTTCGAGCTGAGAGGAAGCTTTTGAGCTTCGACCGACCTACTATGGTCTATCCATACAGGTGACGCTATTTGTTGTACTCGTATACCTTACTAACAGTATTAGCCGCCTGTATGATATTACAGGCTTTAAGCATTTCTGCTTAAAAATAAATATTGTTTGCGAGGTATTTTTTATGACAAAAAAATCAGGTCTCTTAAAAAGCATCATGCTTTCCATGCTAGTGGCAATGGGCGTAGTAATTTCCCCGATTCTGCGCATCGAAGGCATGTGCCCGATGGCTCATTTTATCAATATCACCTGCGCTGTCCTCTTGGGACCATGGTATGCGCTGCTATGTGCAACCCTAATCGGCGTAATCCGCATGATGTTTATGGGCATTCCGCCGCTAGCACTAACCGGCGCCGTTTTTGGCGCAACGCTTTCAGGAATTATGTACAGAATTTCTAACGGCAAACTCATTTTTGCTGTTATCGGCGAAGTTATTGGCACAGGTATTATCGGCGCCATCGTATCTTATCCGGTTATGGCCTTTATTTGCGGCAAAGCGGGCCTTACCTGGCTGTTTTATGTGCCGCTGTTTGTTTGCGGAACACTAATCGGCGGCACAATTGCTTACTTCTTCCTTACGGCACTGAGCAAATCAGGAATGCTGGCTAATCTTCAGAAAGGTTTAGGAGCGAAAATTTATGACCAATCCAATGCTGAGCATAAACGAGCTTTTAGCAATACGGCACAAGATTAAAACCGAGAAACCGCTTATACATGCAATTACAAACCCGATTTCCATCAATGACTGCGCTAATATTGTGTTGGCTACCGGCGCTAAACCCATTATGGCGGAGCATCCCTGTGAAGTCTCAGAAATTACCGCAGCAGCCAAAGCATTGGCTGTAAACCTTGGCAATATTACAGACGTAAGGATGGAATCCATGTTGCTTTCCGGCCGAACAGCCCTTATCAATCATATTCCCTCCATAATTGATATTGTCGGCGTAGGCTGCAGCACGTTGCGTCTTAATTATGCCAAGAAATTCATTGCAGAATGCCGGCCAAACATTATCAAAGGTAATATGTCTGAGTTAAAAGCCCTGTACGGCGTAGAAAGCGACGCACTAGGCATTGATGCCGGTGAAAGTGATGTTATTACTGTTGACACACTGTCTAATAACGCCGCTCTCTTGACAGCATTTGCGGCTAAAACTGGTTCTGTTATACTGGCCACAAGCGTCATCGACATAATAACAGACGGAACGAATACTTACCTCATAAAAAACGGCTGTGCCATGCTGTCCCTCATAACAGGGACAGGCTGCATGCTCAATGTTTTAACCGCCAGCTTTATTTCCAGCAAAAATATTATCGGCGGTACAGTGTTAGGAGCAGCTTTGATGGGCATCTCCGGCGAGCTTGCCCAAACTGAAAAAGGCACAGGAACATTCCGGACAGGACTGTTAGACTGTCTTTCCAGTATTACTGATGACAGTATTAAAGAAAGAATTAAATATACCATGATGTAAATAAGCTGCCGAATCGGCAGCTTATTTACGTTGTTATTAATTCGTCATATTCCCACTAGAGAGAAATAGTTATTCTTTATTTTTGTTTGAAACTCTGCCAATATGATTACTGTTCTCTTTCTTTAGGCAAACTAAAGATAAAATTGCTTCCCTCGCCAATTTTACTTTCTACCCAAATTCGGCCGCCGTGAGCTTCGACAAAACTTTTGGCAATGGCCAGCCCTAATCCACTGCCGCCGCTAAAACGGTTTCGCGATTTTTCCACACGATAAAACCTGTCAAATAAAAACGGTACGTATTCTTCTGCTATGCCCGTCCCGCTATCCTTAATTTCCACCTGTACATACTCTGGCAAATCATTTATGGTAATTTTGACTATACCTTGCTCGGTATAACGAATAGCATTACTAATAAGATTGTATAATACCTGTCCAATACGATACTGATCCATTCGTACATATATTTCTGTTGCCCCTTCAGCACAAAGCTCAATATTTTTCTTAGCCGCCTCTGCCTTAAGCTCAAGTACCACTTTTCTCACGACTTGCGCCAAGTCTTCACTATCAAAATCAAACTTTAAATCCCCGGCATCAGCATGCGAGAGGCTTTGCAAATCCTCAACTAATCTCGAAATTCTGATACTTTCTTCATGCAGCGAGGCAAAAACCTCCGGTGCTGGCTCAATTATCTCTTCTTGTAATAATTCGAGGTTACCTCGCAGTATGGAAAGTGGTGTCCTAAGTTCATGCGCAACATCTGCAATAAGATTTTTACGTAAGAGTTCATTATGTTCAATACTTTCCGCCATTTTATTAAAAGCCGCTCCCACCTCACCAATCTCATCTTTAGTATAGACTGGAACGCGGTGAGACAGTTCACGGTTGGCAATTTTTTTAGCCGCTTCCGAAAGTGTTACCAATGGTTTACTCATTTTTTTTGACAAATATATACCTACAATTAAAGCCAGTATGGTTGCTAACATACCTGCTTTTATATTTGCCATTTTGATAGATGAGATGAAATTTTCTTCAAGTTTTCCTGTGGTAGTAGCGCTAATTAATGCACCAACCTTTTCACCGTCAACCATAATAGGAACTACTTCAACACCACTTTCAGCTTCATAATATTGTCCGATTTTCTCTCTAAGCGTATCTGACACGACTCGTCCAGCTCGGTCAGTAACGATAATTCGACTGGCTGAGAACTGCCTCATCATGCCCATGCCACCTTGCCCTCGTCCGCGCCCCATACCAGGCATAAAAACATTGTCTATGCCTTTCCAGCCGTTTTTTTGGTAATAGTCAGCAATATCACTAGCCATCTCTTCCAGCCTTAACTCTGCATTATTTTTAAAATAAGTGCTAAAAGCTTTACTTATTGCCAGCGAAGAAAAAGTAGTTGCAATTGCCATAGCTGTCGCAACTACTAATACTAATAGCAGCGTAATCTTTACACCTATGCGCACATTAGCTGCCTCCCAGCAAAAATTTGTACCCGACACCATAAATAGTCTGTATATATTCTGGTTCATTAGGATTCTGTTCAATTTTCTTGCGTAAATTACTCATATGAGTATCAAGACTGCGTTCATATCCTTCATAAGCTTCCCCTAATGCCCCATCCATCAGTTGTAAACGACTGAAGACTTGCCCCGGATGACGAATTAAAAAAGCCAGTATTTTAAACTCTGTTGGCGTAAGGTTAGTAACAGGCACACCTTTTACCCACACAGAACGGCTTTTGATATCAAATTTTATGCTGCCCGCTGTTTCAGCATTTGCTCCAAAATCACTGCCGTACACACGACGCAGCGGAATTTTTATCCGAGCAGACAGTTCCCGCAGACTAAACGGCTTGGTAATATAATCATCTGCCCCTAATTCTAGACCTAATAATTTATCAACCTCATCGGCCTTGGCCGTAAGCATAATTACCGGAACCATGCTTGTTTTTCGTATCTCTTTTAAAATTTCAAGGCCGCTAACATCAGGCATCATCCAGTCTAATACTATTAGATTGGGCTGATTAGCTTCAAAGCAGCGTAAAGCTTCTCTGCCATTCAAGGCAGTTATAACATCATAGCCATCTTTTAGCAAAAATACTTTAATCATATCAATTAATTTTTGCTCATCATCAACAACGAGAATTTTTTTTGGCATCAAACCACCGCCTTTTAACTTGCCTAATAATAAAAACTGCTAATGATTTTTTACCCATTATTCACCGCAAGAGATATAAAAGAAAGGCCGGATAAACCCGGCCTTATCTTATTGATTAATGCAGCGACCTTGGCCATTTCCTTGATGTTTGCCAAATCCCTTATTGTTATTATGATTCTTGCCGCCACAATTAGGGCCAATGTCTGTTTTATTAATATTTTGTCTGATACGTTCTTTCATAACTGCCTCATGGGCAGCTGCTGTTTCGGCACTGATCTGACCATTCGCTACCATTTTGTCAATTTGGGCTTTACGCTCACTGAGCATAAAATTATAAAGTTCATCTTCGCTTTTACCTTGTTCGCTAGCAATCTGTACCATTGACTTACCAGCCTGTCTTCCTTCTATAATCTTACCAGCATCTATTCCTAAAAAAGCAGCGATTGTATCTCTCATATTACCCTGCATTCGCCCCATATGCATACCCTGACCCTGGTAATTTTGCCTCATAGCCTGATCATTATTCGCTGCCGATACATTAGGCGCCGCTGTAAATACAGCAAGAGCCAATGCGGATAGAACTAATGCCCCAATAAATTTATTCTTCGTTTTCATCTTACATCCTCCTTTTTTTGCTCTTTGCGAGCTTCTATTGTTATAATATCGCTAAATTATTAATATTTAACGGAGAGAATGTCAAGAGATTGTCAAGATTATTTATTCAACGCCTTTCCCAGATTTCACCAGCGAGTTTTTCCTATGCACTAATATTTCGTCAAGAAACAACGAGATTAACTGATCTAGTACCTTCGGCAGCATCTCCGGCCGGAAGCAGTAGCGGCATCATGGATGGATTAATCTATTATTAACGTTTGCCATAACTTTCTCCTTTACAGCATGTAGAGTAATGCATTGACCGTAGCTGCCGCAATCGGACTGCCGCCTTTATTGCCTAAAACAGTAATATACGGCACAGGCGAAACCTCTTTTAGCTTGTCCTTGGATTCACTAGCGCCAACAAAGCCAACAGGCACGCCAATAATTAAAGCCGGACGTACATTCGTCTTTTGCATCATATCTAAAACCCGAAAGAGTGCTGTCGGCGCATTGCCGATGGCAACAATTGCTCCACTCAGTTTTTCTCCAAAGGCATCCATCGCGGCCATCGAACGGGTTATGCCTTTAGCTTTGGCGTCAAGTGCGACTTGTTCATCAGCAATCAGACAGTGTACCTGCCCACCATACTGGGCTAACCGCTTTTTATTAATGCCGGTGCGAACCATTTCTACATCGGTAAAAATATCCGCCCCATTTTTTAAGGCCCCAAGCCCTGCAGCGATGGCCTTACCCTCTATCCGAATAATCGGCGCATACTCCGGGTCGCCTGAAGCGTGGATGATACGCGAATAAATTTTTACTTCTTCTGCGCTTAAATGGTATTTGGCCAAATGCAGCGCAATGATTTCCATACTGCGTTTTTCAATAGCAGCTGGCTGAGTAATATAGTTCATGGGAATACCTCCTTGTTTTTTGCCTCACCCTTGCCTCCCTTGTCAAAGGGAGGTGACGCCAGAGCAGCGGAGGAATTGGGTTTTCACGTTTCTGCTGAATACAATCCCCCTGTCACTGCGGTGCCATCCCCCTTTAGCAAGGGAGACATGGGTTAGGGTTCACTATACGTTCTATTTGATGACAAATGAAATTTACACCTTAGCCACTTTACCCGCATACGCCAGTACTTCCTCTGCCGTATAGGCTACCTTTGGATACTTTATCTCCGGCCGGTCAATGACTACAATCGGCAGCTCCAGCTCCATGGCGGCGGTAATTTTGGTATCGCTGCCACCGATGGTACCACTGTTTTTGCTGATGATAACGTCAGCCTGATAGGCTTTAAAGAGTGCGGCATTTAGTTCATGCGAGAATGGTCCCTGCATGGCGATAATGTCTTTGGGCGTAAGGCCTAAGTTAAGGCACTGGGCGATAACCACGACATCCGGCAGCACTCTGGTCACAAGACGATGATTAAAAAGGCTCGGTGCGCTGGTAAAGGTTTTTAACTGCCTGCTGCCTGTTGTAAGAAAAACTGTCTGCCCGAGCTTTGCGGCAGTGTCAGCGGCCTCAGTGAATCCTGTAACAGAGTATAGCTTAGCATAATCAGGCAGGGGCACAGCTACCCGCTCATAACGGAGATAATGAATGCCCGCTTTATTACTTGCACTTATGGCATTTCGCAAAACATTGACGGCATAGGGGTGTGTGGCATCAACTACCAGGGTAATATTTTCTGCGTGAATACGCTGATATAGGCCTTCCTGATCAAGCGCTCCGACTTCTACCGTCAGGTTCTCACCCTCAGCAAGCTGCTTGCCGTATTGACTGACAACTGAGACTGTTACCCAAAATCCATGCCGCGTTAAATATGCCGCAAGCTCCCGCCCGTCCTGTGTTCCGGCTAGTACTAAAATCATACGGTATACCCGCGCGGTGTAATCATTTTGCCGTCCTGCACAAAAGTGTTGCAATTGCCGATAATGACCAGGGAAAACATATCAATTTCTTCTTTGGTAAACTCAGCGAGAGTACTGATTACTACATGCTCTCCCGAACGGCTGGCCTCCCTAACAATACCGACAGGCGTTGTCCCCGGACGGGTCTTAAGAGCAATTCTTTGTACTTCTTCAATCTGCGTAACTCGCTTTTTGCTTTTGGGATTATAAATAGCCATGACAAAATCAGCTTCAGAGGCTTTTTCAAGGCGTTTTACAATGACTTCCCAAGGGGTCAATAAATCACTCAGGCTAATTACGGCAAAGTCATGCATCAGCGGCACGCCAAGCACTGCGGCGGCTGCGCCTACTGCACTAATTCCCGGAATAACACTGACTTTCGGCCGCATAGCCTTTTCATCAGCACAACATTATCGGTCTCAGCGAGCACTTTATCAAGCTTGGCTTCACTCATTGTCGCAGGCACGATTGTCAAAACATTGTCACCGTCTACCAAAGGATAGCCGATATGACTGCCAATTGCACAAAAAGCGGTTACGCCAGGCACGGTTTCAATCGGATAACCACAGTTTTCGAGTAAACGATACACATAAATATAAGTACTATAAAACATCGGATCGCCTAAGGTCAGGAAAACCACCTTTTTATCGGCCTTTAATAAATCAAGAATGACTTCCTTATTTGACTGCCAGGCTTCAATAAGCTCTTTATCATCAGAAACCATTGGAAATACCAGTTTGACAATCTCAGCGTCAGGCTTCAAAAAGGGCTTGGCGATGCTGAGCGCCACACTGTCTTCCTTTTTCTCCGTCTTGGGCGCAAGTATAATATCAGCTTCTTTAATAACTGCTGCGGCCTTCAAAGTCAATAACTCCGGATCTCCCGGTCCCACACCTACTCCATATAAAATTCCAGCCATAAAAACCTCCATATGTTTATATAAATTTTTAAAATTAAAAAGTTCCAGAGTATGTCCCGCCGTTTACGGCACGCCTATTCCAACTAAAAATCCCAGCTACAGCAGCTAGGAATATTTGGCTATACTTTTCCATCCTTATTTTTTCATCATATGATGAGTTGCTTGCGGTGCTTCTTTTTGCAAAGCATCCCATGCCTCATTTGCTCGCTCAATAAAAAGCTTGCGGATATTTTCATTTTCCCCTAAGCCATGAATGTAAGTAGCTACATGGAAGCCTTCCTTTTCTAAAATTGATTTATGCGAGTCTGGCTCTGCTCCTGCCATATCATTATTAGCATGATCACCAGCAACCATCATCATGGGAATCATTGTTACATTTTTAATTCCTTTTGCTTTTAATTGTGGAATAACTGTTTCCAAGCTTGGCCATCCTTCTACCGTATAAATAAAGACATTATCCATGCCCATTTCTCTAAGGCGCGTCTGCATTACCGAATAGTAGGCATTAGACGGATGCGGCGTACCATGATCCATCAATAAAATAGCGTCCTGTTTTCCGACTTTAGGAAATTCAGTGCTCATGGCTTTTAACGCTTCAGTAACATCATCATGTTGTTTTTCTTGTCCCATCCAATACATCAGTGTGGTTCCCAACGTCATTTTCTTGAATTGATTCTTATAGAAATCAAAAATTGCGCTGTCATAAGCATATTCCATTCCCGGAATAATATCTAAGGTTGTAAGTGCTATACGTGTATAGCCGTCTTCCTTCAATTGAGCCAAAGCTTCTTCCGGTGTGGGGATTTTTATCCCTTCCTTTTGTTGAATTCGATCAACAATGATATGTGAAGTAAACGCTAAGACCACTTTTGTATCTGGATGCGCAGCCTGGATATCTGCTACGTTTTTTTCAATTGTTGCTTTGCGTGAATCTGTATATGTCGTGCCAAAGCTCATCACCACAATAGCATCTTTATTTTCCGCATCCTTCATATCCGCATTTTCTGATACACGGACACCTATTTCAGCTGCCCGTTTAAGCGCCGGTGTTGCATCTTTGACCTCCGGACTCAGTTGATAACTTGCATACGTGGTTGCTGCATTCGGACCAATAAATGCGGCGCATACCATTGAGCCAACAATAATTTTTTTCCAAGTTTCTTTCATTTTAAATACCTCCAAGTCTTTTCACTTTTACCATGATTCATGCTTTATTTCGGCGCCTTTCAAAAGCATTCAATATATGTCAAACGCATAAGCTGCGTTTAAAAGAAAAAAGAAACCCCATTTTGCAGGGGCTACTGTTCACTTTTAGGAACAGCAAAGAAAAGAATGAGTAATGAAAACTGGTACAATATATGTTAAATATTCCGCTTCCTGAATACGGAATAAGCACATATCAAAATAAAAAATCTCCCGCCGCAAGGACGAGAGATACGATAAAATACAGCTATACAAATTGAAATCCCGGCGCAAAACACGCCGGGAAGAAAATGTGTACGAAAGAAATCACTGTACTAAAATCTCCTCCCCATCGCTCGTGGGTAAAACGGTGATCGATAGATAGGCAGTTCTCCTGGCTCTGGATCATAGTTCATCCAAACCTTCCCAAGACTTTCATCTCAGTGGCACTACTTGGATTTACTCCCCATTACAGTGGCGGGACCGCGCCGGTATTTCACCGGACTTCCCTATTAAGTCCTTTCAGACACCTAACTCAATATATTTGATTGTAATAAAATTCACTTACTTCACAGCCAATATTACTCTTATTATTTAGTTCTGTCAATTATTTTATTTTAAAAAATATTTTTATTCAAGCGTTTTGATTTGCTCTTAAGCGAATCAATGATATGCAATATAGCTAATACCGGATATTTATAAAGCATGCGCGGCCCTGCATAACGCATTACCTCAATAACTTTCTTTCTCATGGTGTCTTGATAACAATGAATAGTACACTTGGCACAAACCGGCTTATTTCCCTGAAAGACACAATGATCTAATTTTTGTTTTGCATATGCTAATAAATGTTCACATTCCGCACACAGCCCTTTGCGAGTCCGGTGTACGTCTCTACAGTATATAGTAATCATCTTTTCTATACTATTTTGCTCTCTTAAAATTCTTTTATTTTTCACATTTAACCCCACCCGTAAAAAGTAGCAGCCTACCAAATTTAATACTGTCTGCTGTTAAATCAAACGGCAAAGTTTCAGGTTCTTTGCTCATATTATAAGTAATTCATAACGATTAATGGCTACTCAACATAAACTTTAGATTTAGGCTATTTCATATTTCCATAAACATTACCATAGTTTAGTACCTGCCAAATGCCCATTGTGTTGGCAGTAAAACCAGCTTATTCCCCCTTGCGCCCCTGATATAGACACCAAGGTTCTTCTGCCATATAATCGCCTTCATGATAATAGGCCGCTCTAGCTCTACAGCCGCCGCAGAGTTTTTTAAATTCGCACCCGCCGCAGCCGCCCTTATAATCAAGTGTCCGCAGTTTTTGCAATACTTCACTATTTCGCCATATTTCATCAAAAGGCGTTTCCCGTACATCCCCTAACGGAATATTAAGGTATGCACACGGCTGTACCTGCCCTTTGGGGCTGATAATGCAATAAGACGTCCCGGCAAGACAGCCCCGGCCAAAACGAAGATTCATGCCCATTTGCTTAGCAATACGCATAAACTGCGGAGCAC
>JAJFUN010000162.1 GCA_021372375.1 Pelosinus sp.
AAAAGGTTCATTACCTGATCTGCACTGCACGAGCCGCATTGCGTAAAGGTGCGGTCACGGTTTGGCAGGTCTTTTTTACTTAATAAATGCGCTGCCGTTCCATCATAGCCTGTGATGGTTTTTAGTCTGGATTCTCTTAATTCAACGGCGGGTTCCTGTAAGTTTACACTCATTTTTTTACCTCGCTTTCTATATTAAAAAGAGACCATACACAATTGTGCATGATCTCCAGAAATCGGGCTGGTCAATCATCATGTAGAGGATATTTATTTGAACTGCTTAGTACCAGTATTTACTGCCTTCATCTGTCAAATTGTTAAACAGCACAGTTGATAAATAGCGTTCTCCTGTATCTGGCAGCAGGGCAACAATGGTCTTAGCTTTATTTTCCGGGCGTTTAGCAATTTGAGCCGCGGCAAAGGCTGCGGCGCCGGAAGAAATGCCGACCAAGAGGCCTTCGGTCCTGGCGAGTACCCGGGAAGCATCAATTGCTTCTTCGTTTTTTACCTTAAAAATCTCATCAATTATAGAGTAGTCAAAAACTTGGGGGACAAAACCGGCACCAATGCCTTGAATCTGGTGCGGACCTGGATTGCCGCCAGATAAAACAGGTGAGTTGAGGGGCTCAACTGCCACAATTTTAACATTAGGATTAGCCTTTTTTAAAGCTTTGCCCACACCGGTCACCGTGCCGCCTGTGCCTACGCCTGCTACAAAGATATCGATTTTACCTTTGGTATCCCGCCAGATTTCCTGGCCGGTGGTTGCTTCATGAATAGCCGGATTAGCCGGATTGTTGAATTGTTGCAAAATGACGGCATGCGGGATTTGGATGGAAAGTTCTTCAGCCTTTCGCACAGCGCCTTTCATGCCATCAGCACCCGGGGTTAGCACCAGTTCAGCACCGAGCGCCTTTAGCAGTGTGCGTCGTTCGCTGCTCATGGTTTCCGGCATGGTTAGAATAATGCGGTAGCCTTTGGCGGCTGCCACAAAGGCTAGGCCTACGCCGGTATTGCCGCTGGTTGGTTCAATGATGACCGATGCCTCCTTGAGGATGCCTTTTTTTTCGGCATCATCAATCATGGCATAGCCAATCCTATCTTTTACGCTGCCCAGCGGATTGAAATATTCTAATTTAAATAACAATTCGCTCTGCAGTTTGGCAAGCTTGGTAAAAGCTTTGGGACGCAACAATGGGGTGTTTCCAATTAATTCTGTAAGGTTATCTACAATCACAGACATTCTTGTTATCTCCTTTATAGTTATTATACTTGTTTGACATCTTCTAAATCTTTAATGTTATCGAACGGATTAGATTCATACCATTCCTGGCGCAGTGGCAATGCTACATTGGTGGCTAGCTTTTTCGACAGTGACGTGTTTTGCAGAGATTTAACTGCTTTTCTTGCCAGTTCAAATGCACCGGAATAGCCCATGAAGTTAAAGGCCTGCCCAAATAACGGCGCAGTGGGAATACCCAGTTTGGCAACCCACACATTGGCACCAGAATGACCAATATAGAGATCGGGCCGTAAGCGATTGAGGAGGTTTAACTCTTCGGCTGGTTGCCCTGGCGCGACGCTGACCACAAAATCGTCTTTGTCTACATCATCTACCATGGGAACGGCAAAAATATCAAAGTTATGTGATTTTACGCCAACAATCTTCATACCTAGTGACTGGAAAAATTCACCTGTTGTAAAGGCACGAGTTTCACCGCCGCCGACAAAGAGGGTTTTGCCTTGCAGGACTTCTTTAAATGGTTCTAAAGCTTCCTCCAATTGAGCATTTTCCAGGGCAATCAGTTTTTCTACTTCATTTTCTAGTTTGAAAAATTTGGCGATTTCTCGCAGCCAGCGATTGGTATTTTTAATGCCAATCGGCAAGGTATCAATGATATATTCGGTACCAAATCGTTCTTTTAAATGCCCTAGCAGATAATCATCATGAGTGGCGCAGATACTAACATTGAGTGCTGCTTCACTGATGCGGGAAATTTCGTCGATATTGGCATAGAGTGGCAATACCCGTGGATTTAAATCCAGTGCTTTTAAGAGTCTTGCTAGTTCCACTTCATCGCCATAACTGTTAGAGCCGACATTAAAGATGTTTACCGTTTTGCTGTTAAGATATTTCTCATTTGCGTCGGCAATTTCATCAGTAATGGTTGTATGAATCCGGTTTCGTGGGTCAACTAATTTTTTTAAGAGACCATGATAAGCTGAATCATAGCCGGTAGCAACATATTTACTTTTGAAGCCTGCGCAATGAACGGGCACAATTTTTGCGGATACTTGATTTTCAAGTTCATTACTCAAAGCATCAATGTCATCACCAATAATGCCTGGTACGCAGCCGCTGGCAATAATAATGGCGTCAGGGCGATATTCAGTTTCAGCATACAAAATGGCCTCGCGCAATTTTTCAATGCCACCGGAAATAACATCAGTTTCATCTAGATTGGTTTCTATCCAAACGGTGTCCATTGATCCTTTTTTATTTCTAGAGGCACCAGCCGCTTTTTTGAGGCCGGAGCGTGAGAGATGACTAGAGCCGCAGCCTAACGAGCCATGAAGAATAATGGCCATGTTTTGAAAAGAACTAAGAATGCCTAATGCCAGGTTTAACTGGCAGCCGCCGCTTTGGGCAAATTTTCTGCGGTTATGTTTGGCGCAGCCATTGCCAATGCCCTCTTTTAAATTGTGCCCCGAGCCGCCATAGGCAAAGCAGGTTTCAATTCTATCTTCACGTGTGGGTGCTGATTCGGCTGATAAATAGTCATATGTGAGACCGTCGGTTAATTTTTTAGACATATATAATACCTCCTTTTTATCGATTGCTGACAAGTTCGGAAATCAAGTCTTCAGCGAGTGTCAAGCCACCCTTAAAGCCGGTATAGCCTTTGTCTAAAACGACGCGGTTGGTTACCGGAAAAGCAACAGACAGGAAGGAAGCCCCGATTTTTTGCGCGGTATCCTTTTCGAGACTGCTGCCGATAAGGTAAGCTGGGCTGAGTGAATGGTAATATTTATTATTCTGATTGTTGGGCCAGCTTTTGCGGATATGTTTTATGAGCTGACCGGCGTGTAATTCAAAAACTACTTTAGGTTTGGCTTCAGAACCAAGCTGACTAAATTTATGTTCATATTCCTTTTTCTTGAGGTCATCAATATCGTCATTGATAACAACAAGATGAGGAACCCAGCCTAAATCATCAGCAAGGAAACTGGTTAAAGAAAAGGCATAGGCCGTGTCAGCATTGATAATGGCATAACGCTGAAAATCGAGATCTACATAGGCATCTAAGATTCTTTCGAAATAGCTAAAGAAATACTGGCTTTCGCTGGCAATGACTGCTTCAATTATTTCCTTTTCTACAACCAGTTGCTCGCCGATTTTGCGTAAAAACGCCGCTGTCCGGGTAGGTCCAATCGGCAGGTCGGCTGTTATATAAGGGATTTGATGAGTTTCTTCAAACGCTTTGGCGGTAGTAACACCATAGTTTTCTGAGAAAACTATGCTTAGTGAAGCATCACCGTAATCTTTTATTTTATCAATGCTTTCGCCATCGCCAAAAAAGGTATTTGCCTTGATGCCTACTAGACTCAAGAGCCTGGTAATTTCACGAATGTTGCCGCGGAAGAAGACATCCTGCCCAGGCACAATTCCTAAGAGGTTGACTGTTTTTGGCGCTTTTTCTGATTTTTGGTCAATGAATTCATTGACAAGGGTGGTCAGTACAACATCATAGCCAACAAAGCTGTTGCCGGAAAAGCCTGGTGTGCTGGCTGCCAGTACGGCAGGCTTTTGGTCTTTAAAACGGCGAGTAATACCTACTGCATCATCGCCGATGATTTCTACTTGGCAACCGGTAATGACAAAATATAAATCACCATCAATAATTTTTAAGGTATTTATAATTTGTTCTTCCAAACGTTCTTCGCCGCCAAAGACAATGTCTCTCTCCACGATGTTGGAAGTTGGGGTCATGGTTCCGCCGCAATAGCCTGCCCCTCTGTAACCAGCAGACAAATTATAGGTATTTGATAAGGTACCTGCGCAGCCGCCTGAAGAATGAACAATTGGGACTGCTTTTGGCAGTGCCAACAAGGTGGTAAGTGCGCCGCCAAGGGCGCATGTGCATTTTGCGCGATCAATAAAAGTAGACACGTGGACAACCTCCTAATATAAAGTAGTAATATTTTGCTGGACAAAAAAAATGCAGAAACCTTGAGTTTTTACCCAAAGTCTCTGCATTTTTATCAGTCAACTTGTTAAAATATTCTATTGGAATTATATTATCATATATACTGACAATGTCAATACTTTTTTTACAATTAGCGCAAGTATAACGAGGCACCCTAACATAGGGCAGCTAGTTTTTTCGGTCTATTGACAAGGCTGTCAGCATCATGTTATATTTTTAATTAATATATTTTGGTATAGCTGATCATAAAAGGTGAAGGCTAATCACTCTGTTGCAGAGTCATTAGCCTTCACCTTTTTTGCAATTCTTACATGATAAATATATGGAAAAGGAGAGGAATCTATGCTTCAGATTATTATGAAATCTTTACAGCACAGAATGATTACCAATCTTGCGCTGTTGGCATCGATTGCCGCAGGGGTTTGTTTGATTTTTTCTGTGACGCTAATCCAGTTCGGTGTGTCGGACGGCCTTGAAAAAGCGCGGCAGCGGCTAGGTGCTGATATTTTGGTAGTGCCGTCAGGGGCGTCTGTGGATCCGGGCGAAGTATTATATGGTGGGGCACCAAGCAACATTTATATGAAGAACGAACTAGAACAGGAAGTAGCAAATCTTAAAGGGGTAAAACGAGTTACCGCACAGTTTTTTACGCAGTCACTTGACGAAGATTGCTGCGATTTAGGTGTTGCGCTGCGAATGATTGGTTATGATCCCAAAACTGATTGGCTGGTGCAGCCTTGGCTGGAGAATGTTTCTAAGAGGGAACTAGTTGATAATGAAGTTATTATTGGCTCTGGGGTAACGGCAGCAAAAGGGAATAACCTTACGATTTTAGGTAAAGAATTTCACGTTGTAGCGGTAATGGAACCAAGCGGTACAGGACTTGATAGGTCAATTTTGACCAGTATCAGCACAGCTCGCAAGACAGCAGCCAATTCGCCGCTCTTAAAAAATGTTTGGCAGAAAAATGGCGAGGCTGACAAGCTTATCTCAGCAATTCTGGTAGAAGTAGAGCCTGGTGCTGATGTAAGAGAAATCATCGTACGCTTAGAAACTTCCCATGAAGTGCGAGCCTTTTCGGCTTCGGAAACAAAACGGCGCATTTATGAACAGTTTTTGGTTGTTGTCGGTTTATTAGCAGCATCGGGAATTGTGGCACTGGTAGCGTCAATGATTCAGCTCTTTACCCGTTTGTACACTCTTACAGTCGAAAGACAGGGAGAATGGGGCTTATACCTAGCCATTGGTGCTACACCGCGGAAGATTACTTTGTTGATTATAGTAGAGGCAGGTATTTTATGCTCACTGGGGGCTGCAGGCGGTCTTATTTTAGGCTATTTGCTTTATTTGTGGTCAGTTACTTTTATTAGTACACATCAAGCTTTTCCTTTTGTTTATCCTGGATTAGGCTTAATGGGGGTGACTGCAGCAGGGATATACCTTTTCTGGTTATTGGTAACAGTTTTTGCAGCTTGGATACCGATTTATCGGGGTGGTCATATTGAACCTACTTTAGTAATGACACGGGGAGAATTTGATTGATGGAGGGAGAATTTTTATGGAGACAATTTTAGCAGTACAGGATATAAAAAAAAGTTATGGTGCAGAGGACGTACTAGCAGGGATTAGTTTTACTGTTCATGCTGGCGAGATGCTTTCGATTGTTGGTCATTCTGGGGTAGGCAAGACTACGCTTTTATCGATTATTGGTTTGCTGCAAAGCCCGACCGCAGGACAGATAACTCTTCAAGGCAGTAGTGCTGGCAGTCTTGATTCTACCAAGCGGGCTGTTTTGCGCAGCCAGTATATCGGGTTTGTGTTTCAAAGAGCGCGCCTTGTTGGTTCACTTACTGCACTTGAAAATGTGCTTTTGCCAACCTGGCTGTTTGGCGAAAAAAAAGAAGTCAAAACCAAGGCCGAAGATTTGCTTTGCCAACTGGGACTAAAAGAGAGACTGCATTATTCTCCAGCACAGCTGAGCCTTGGACAGATGCGCCGTGTTGCTTTAGCTAGGGCTCTATTATTAAACCCTTCTTTGATTTTGGCAGATGAGCCAACCAATGACCTAGATTCTACTACCTCAGAAGTGGTTTTTAATGAGTTGCAGCAGGCAAAAGAAAGAGGAGCCGCCGTTATTTTGGTAACCCATGAAAAAGAATATGCCGCTAGAGCTGACCGAATGTTTCGCTTGGCTAATGGTCTTTTGCATGAAGAGTCGGTTCTAAGCTGAAAAACAATAGGGCTTGTCAATATTTAAAAGGAAGGGGGCTGTTGCGATTGCGACAGCCCCCTTCTTATATTCAGAATGAAGGTTTATTCCTAGAAATAAGCATTGTAGGTAATTCTTTTCCAACTGGTGCCTAAATCGCCATTAGGAGCTTTTTCTTTATCATGAATTTTGTAATATTGCAGTCCGACGTTGGAAGTTGGACTAAGGAAGTACGTATAGACAATATTTACTCCATCGGAATTATGCAGTCTGGCATTTTGCCCAATTGCATCGGTAACTGTAGCATCATACGCTGTGCTTAACGTATAATTTGAATAGCGGGAAATGGAATTTTTACCAACATAAAAATATTTTAAGGAAAGGTTTTGGTCACCTTTTTTCGCTGGAGATTTAAAGGCAGTAAAACCGCTTACGCTGGTGAGTTTGTTTTGATCACCCACCAATAGACCAGCAGTATAGGCTGCGTTATCTGTTGAAGCATAAGAAGAACGGTTTTTTACATATTCGCCCGTCAATGCTATTTTATTAGAGGGGATATATTGACCATATAGATACACATACTTGGCTAAATCTTTTGTAGCGGTAGCAGTTCCATTGTTTTTATAGGTGGCATAGCCTGCGCCATAGGCGAATTGGTTGCTGGTATTGTTTGCTTCTATAGAAGCGATGTCGAGATGACTAGATGCTGTGGTACCAGCAATGCGGCCCCAATTAATAATAGTCTTTCCTGTATTGCCAAGCGGGAAAATGAAATTCAAACCGTCAAAGCTGTAAGCTCCGCTGTCAACTATAAAATTATCAGCACCTAAGGCCAGTTTTTGACGACCAAGCGTAACGCTGCTCGTACCTAAATTACGGGTTACAAATAACCGGTCTAATTCTAGTGTATTGGTTGTATTTCCACTACCTGTTCCGGTATTGCCAGGCCCGCCAAAGGTCGTCATTGTAGAACCGGCCCAAGTATAAGTTTTGCCTGAGGTTGTTCCGCCAGTGACCACACGCAGGCCGAATTTACTTCGGTCATCTACTATTGCGGTGCCATCGAGACGAAGGCGGAAAGTGTCTTTTGTGCCAGCACCTTTAGCAAGTGAACTTTGTGGATAGCTTTGTGCAGTATATTGATTTAGAAAATTACCGCCGAACTTCAAGTTAGGCTGATTTTTTTCTAGTGCTCCCAGACGTGCGCCGATTTTATCAAGTTCTTTAGAAAATTCGGCAATTAGCTTTAAAATTTCTGTTTTGCCTGCTTCATCAGCCTTACTGTAATTGTCAATTGCTTTAGCGACGGCTACCGTAAATTCATAACGGGTAAGCGATTTATCGCCTTTAAAATAACCGTCGGCATAGCCTTCAATTACTCCGGCTTTTATTAGTTTTTGCACCGAACCATAAGCCCAGTGAGTGGTTGGAACATCAAGCAAATTGCCTGCGGCAAGAGCCGCCGTGTTGATACTAAATATAAATGCTGCCAGCAGCAAAATTTTAAGCGTAATTTTCATAACCTATTTTCTCCTCCAAGTTTGTTTTTTCTCCAGCAAATTCAAGTTACAAAACTTGTGTAATACTACTTGAATTTGTTGGTCATTCATGTCAAAATAAAGCTGGATACCCTGTTTGCGGCAGTGTGTCCGACCTTGGCGTTGAATAAGCACCTGTGATTTTGTAAGCATGGGCTTGTTCAACGCTTGTTAGTTTCCTCCTTTTTTACTAGTTTCGCTTTCCTTAGAATACGTATACTATTTCACCTCCTCTCATTAAAACTCTTAGTATAGTATAAAAAAAGGCTAATGACCTTGTTTAGGGTCATTAGCCTTCAGTTAACATTGTTGATCAGCTATAAAGAGTGAGTAGCCTTCGTCTTTTAGTGTGATCAGCTATCATATCAATTCAATTGACAATAATTTATCACGGAAAAAAGGAACTGTCAATAGAAAAATAGCTTTGTGTTTTATCGTTATCTTGGATAGTTTTGTAGAAGATGGCAGATAAAAAGCGTGAAGTATATTGACAGTGGTGTTAAACTGACGTAAAATCTTCTATAGTACATGTGAATAATGGCTAATCAAAAAACATTGAAGGCCAAGTAATTTTTCGTTGAGAAAATTGCTTGGCCTTTTTGTTTATTAGGAAGTCTACCCCAGCTATTTAAACAAGCAAGTTTGAAAAGGATGATGAACATGACAATGATGATTACTTATGAGGTAGGCCAAGCTCTGTATCTCAATATTACAAATCGTTGCAGCAATGACTGTACCTTTTGTGTCAGAAATAATCCAGATGGTATGCAGGGGCTGGATCTTTGGCTGGAGCGTGAGCCGACAGTGGAGGAAGTCTTGGCAGACATTGCACGGCGAGAAGTCAGCAGCTACAAGGAATTGGTCTTTTGTGGTTTTGGTGAACCTTTATCTCGTTTCAGTGAGATACTTGAGATTAGCAGACAAGTTAAGAAACTATATTCTCTGCCGATTCGGATTAATACAAATGGCCAGGGCAGTCTAATTGCTGGGCGAGATATTACGCCTGATTTTGAAGGTTTAATTGATGCAGTTTCTATTAGTTTAAACGCCAAAAATCAAGCAGAATATCAGGCTGTATGCCTGTCTCAATATGGTGAAGCCGCGTTTGCAGGACTCTTGGATTTTGCTGCCAAAGCGCGAAAGTATATTCCTAAAGTTATACTTTCTGTTGTAGATATTATGCCAGCAGAGGATATAGAGGCGTGCCGGGAAATTGCAAAAAAAATTGGAGTGCAATTTCGAGTTAGGAAATTTGTAGAATAAAGGAGGTGCAAGTTTGCTTACCTTAAATTCTTCGGACAGCATCAAAAATATGGCGAGGGCATTAAAGCATAGAAATTTCCGCTTGTTTTTTATTGGGCAAAGCTGTTCACTTATTGGGACATGGATGCAAGATCTTGCCATCGGTTGGCTAATCTATCGCTTAACTGGCTCGCCTTTTTTGCTGGGTGCGGTTATTTTCTTCAAACGATTGCCTAGTTTTATTTTTGGGCCCTTGGCGGGCTTAGTTGCTGATAGGTATAATAAGCTTAAGGTTATTAAATTAACGCAAAATATTGCTATGTTGCAGGCTGTAGTGCTGGCGATTTTAGTGATGACAGAGCAGGTAGAGGTTTGGCATATTTTTGCGTTCAGCAGCGTGCTGGGCATTGCTAATGCTTTTGATATGCCTGTGCGGCAAGCTTTTATTATTGATATGGTGAGCCAGCCGGAAGACCTTAATAATGCGATAGCATTAAATTCAATTGTTTCCAATGTGGCGCGGCTGATTGGCCCTTCCTTAGCAGGGATGCTGATTGCAATTTTTGGGGAAGGCGTGTGCTTTTTTATCAATGCCATCAGTTTTCTTGCAGTGATTGCTGCATTGCACGCCATGGATATTCAGAGTAAAGCCGGATCCATTACCAGCAAGGATGCTGTAGATGAAATGCGGGAAGGTTATTCGTATGCCTATGCCCATCCGCCTATAAAATATTCTTTGCTGCTCCTCAGTTTGGTTAGTCTATTTACTACGCCATATACTGTATTAATGCCTGTTTTTGCTACAGAGGTATTGGGCGGTGGGTCACAAACTCAGGGCTATTTGATGTCAGCAATTGGCTGTGGAGCCATTTTGGGCGCGGCTTTCTTAGCATCACGTCCCAATGCGGTTGGTATGGAAAAAATTATTCCGATATCGGCAACCATATTAGGTATTGCGTTAGTGGGTTTTTCTCAGACACAATCAGTGTGGCTGGATTTAATTATTCAGTTTTTTGCCGGCATGGGAATGATTGTACATTTGGCAGCAACTAACACGTTGCTGCAAGCTGTGGTTGATAATGAGAAACGTGGGCGGATTATGAGCTTATATGCGATGGCTCACCAAGGAATGATTCCTTTTGGCAATTTGCTGATTGGAACGGCAGCCAGTCAAATTGGCGTACAGACCACTGTACTGATTTCTGGGCTATTGTGTCTGATTGGGGTGTTGATTTTTATCAATAAAATGGCAGAAATGAAAGAAGCACTTGCTTTAGGTCATCCTGACTGGAGTAATTAAAAAAAGTATTGACAAATGTAAAATAATCATTATAATTATAACAAATGATAAAAGTCTTGAGGGCTGATCAGAATATAAGCTGAAGGCAAAGTGTGATTCCTTTATTAGAGAATCTGTACTTTGCTTTTTTTATAGTTTATAAAGCTTATTAAGATTAGAATAAGAAAAACTGCATAGGTGTTTGCATAAAATAGCTGGTTGGTAAATAGATCAAAGGCTGGATTAATTCCATTTGGAGTTAACCAGCCTTTTTTTATTATAAACTGAACAATAACTCTATTATAACGAGGAGCGTGATTATAGTGAGTATAAACGAATTTAGTGAGGTCAGAAAATTAGAAGAGAGCTTCAAAATCAATGTATTGACCAGCGGTGGTTTTAAAAGGAGAACAGCTTGGCTGCTGCGCATTTTGGAAAAGTATTTTATTATTTTGGCAATTATTACTACCTGGGAACTTATGCCGCGGCTCGAATTAATTGACTCGTTTTTATTGCCGCCGTTTAGCGAGGTGGTAGTAAATTGGGTAGAACTAATTACCAGCGGTGAAATGTTTAAGCATTTTTCCATTAGTATAGCCCGGGTTTTGTGTGGCTTTTTTATTGGCATTGGGATTGCATTTCCGCTTGGAATTTTTATGGGCTGGTATAAAGGTTTTGAAGAAATTGTTGATCCTCTGCTGCAGGCATGCCGCAGTTCGTCCACGATTGCGCTTTATCCGATATTTTTATTGTTTTTTGGTATTGGTGAACAGGCCAAGATTGCAATTATTGTTTGGGGGACGATTTGGCCAACCATGCTGAGTGCGGTTTCAGGTGTCAAGAATGCCGACCCACTTTTAATAAAATCGGCAAGGTCAATGGGGGTCACAGGGCTGACCTTGCTTACCAAGGTGATTATACCTAATGCTGTGCCGAATGTTGTGGCAGGAATTAGGCTGAGTGCAGCACATTCCTTGCTGGTAGTGGTGGTTGCAGAAATGATTGGCGCACATGCAGGCTTAGGTTATTCTATTTTTTATTTGGAAGAGCATTATGCTGTCCCCGAAATGTATGCGATGATTGTTACTTTATCGCTGACGGGTGTGACTGTAAATTATCTCTTGAATCTTTTGGAAAAGAGATTGACGATGTGGAAGGAAAAAGTAGTGACTGATTAAGTTGTTACTTTTTATGGAGGTGGTAAAATATGTCGAGCATAAAAATTGTAGATTTGGGCGAGAAAAGTTGGCGTATCTTTAAGCAGACACTGGCAATTATTTTAGTGTTAGTGCTTTGGCAGGTTGTTCCTTCTTTGGGGTGGGTCGATCATCGAACTTTGCCACCATTGACTGATGTTATCCAAGGCTTTTTTGAGCTGGTGGTATCAGGTAAACTGTTTATTTATGCGCTGGCTAGTTTTAAACGTGCTATATCTGGTTTTCTATTAGCTATTTTAGTGGGGATTCCTCTAGGATTTTTAATGGGGTGGTATAAAAGGGTAGAGCGAATGTTTGACCCAGTTGTCCAATTGTTTAGAAATACGGCGACCTTGGCACTTTATCCGGTATTTCTCTTGGTTTTCGGACTTGGGGAGTTATCAAAGATTGGGATTATTTTTTGGGGTTGCTTGTGGCCGCTGATAATTAATACGATTGACGGAGTCAGACATATTGATCCAATTTTGATTAAATCTGCTCGGTCCATGTCCGTGTCGGCCCTTTCTATGTTTACAAAAGTTATTTTGCCGGCTTCTATCCCTTCCATTGTTACCGGGCTGAGACTGAGTGCGACTCATTCTATTGTTGTATTAGTTTCAGCTGAAATCTTAGGCTCAGATTCTGGATTAGGTTTCTTAATTTTCGAAGCGGTAAACGCTTATGATGCGCCTGCTATGTTTAGTGGCATTATTATTTTGAGTGTTTTGGGTCTTAGTATTAATTATGCCATTGTACACTTCGAAAAACGCTTGTTGTTCTGGAAGCCTACTGCGGAAAACTAAAGTTTAGCCTTATGAAACATGCTGTTTTATTAAGAGGGGGAACCTTGAAATATAATCGTGTTTCATATTTCTAATATAATGACCTAGAGAGAAAGGAGAAAGTTCATTGGTAGAAATCGAGGAAATCAAAAGCCAACGTGATTATATTGAACATAGTAAAAAAGTGCACAGCTATTCAGAAGCGGTACAGAGAATACTGGATTTATCCGCAGCCTATATTCCAGATGCTGAAAAAGCCTATAATGAAGGCAAAATCGATGCGGTTTGGAGCAACGCTGCTGGCTGGCAGGTACCTTTAATATATTCATTTGGCATAATCCCTGTCTCATATAGTGAAATGGGACGCCTAAGCACAAAAGAATCCATGCAGATATCGGAGGATTATTATCAATTTCCGATAGAAACTTGCTCGATGGTGAAATGCACAGTGGGTCAGTGGCACACAAGACGTAATACTCCTGGCACAATAAAGCGTATTATTGGCAATAGTTCAGCCTGCGAGCCTTATAATCTGGCCTGGGAGCTTATGAAACGGGAAGGTTATGATGTATACAATAACGATGTTATTTATCGCGGACCTACTGTGGAAGGCAAACGCCTAGAGGAACTCATAAAATTTTTTGTAAAAGAAATTTATGATTTGGCCGAGTGGCTGACTGGTAGTCGGAAGATTGATGAAGATAAGCTCAGAATTGAAATTCAAAGAAAGAATCGGTTGCTGCTTAAGCTGAGGAAAGTGCTGGAACTCAGACAAAAACATCCGTTTTATGTACGCAGTCTAGCTACTATTTTGATGCTAAATGTTGGTCTTAATAACTATTTTGGCAAACCAGATGAGTATGAAGCAGCTATTGATTTGTTAATTGAAGAACTCGAGAATGCACCTGTTAATGAAAAAGATTTAAAAAATGTAATTCCTTTGGTTTGGGCAGGAGGAACGGGTCAGGAATTTGGCA
>JAJFUN010000175.1 GCA_021372375.1 Pelosinus sp.
CAGATGCTTTTACCATTACAATTAAAGGACGGGGCGGACATGGCTCTATGCCGCACCAGACAGTTGACCCCATCGTGACAGCGGCACAAATTATTTTGGCCTTACATACCATTGTCAGCCGGAATGTTGATCCGCTCGAACAGGCTGTTGTCTCTGTTTGTATGATGAAGGCCGGCGATGTGTTTAATGTTATTCCGGAAACAGCAGTGCTGCAGGGGACGGTCCGTTCTTTTGACCAAACTATCCGTCTCAAGGTATTTCAGCGAATTGAGGAGATTGTCAAAGGAATATGTGCAGCAGCCGGGGCAGATTATGAGCTTGATAAAATTCTGGGATTTCCGCCAGTCATTAATACACCGCACTATACTGAAGAAATTGTTAGGAGCGGTGCAGCCGTACTGGGGAAGGAGAATGTCAAGGTTATTCCTCCGGTAATGGCCGGAGAGGATTTTTCACATTATCTGGAAATGGTTCCGGGGGCTTTCTTTTTTGTTGGTGTGGGGAGTAAGGCGCAAGGTCTAATTTATCCGCAGCATCATCCTAGGTATGATATTGATGAAAGAGCCTTACTCACTGGTATGGAGATTATGGCGACAACCGCCATGCGGCTTACAAAGGAATAATAAAACGGGACTGCCTTGGCAGTCCCGTTTTATGGATAGAAGTTATTTATTTTTGCTTTTGAATTCCAAATATTCATCATAAGTCATACGGCGGTCAATAATCTCAGTTTCGGTAATTTCCACAATCCGATTGGCAATTGTCTGCATAAACTGATGGTCGTGGGAGACAAAGAGTAATGTGCCGTCAAAGCTTGTCAGGGCATCATTGAGGGCGGTAATGGATTCAAGATCCAAATGGTTGGTCGGCTCATCCATAATGAGTACGTTGGCGCCGCTCAGCATCATTCGGGCCAGCATGCAGCGCACCTTTTCGCCGCCTGAGAGGACACTTGCTTCTTTGAGGCTTTCTTCGCCCGAGAACAGCATGCGGCTCAAATAACCGCGGATAAAGCTTTCTTCCTGATCGCGTGAGTATTGGCGCAGCCAGTCGACCAAAGATAATTTAATACCGTCAAAGTAGGCGGTGTTGTCTTTAGGGAAATAGGCCTGTGAAGTGGTAACGCCCCATTTGAATTCACCGCTGTCGGCGGTTTCTTCATCTGTAATAATTTTAAACAGCATGGTGGGCGCTGACCCGTCCGGGCTAAGAAAAGCAATCTTGTCGCCTTTTTCTACCCGCAAGTTAACGTCTTGTAATATTTTTACGCCATCCACAGTTTTGCTGAGATTTTCAATAGTGAGTAATTGGTCGCCTGCTTCCCGGTCAGGCTTAAAGGCAATGTATGGGTATTTGCGGGAAGAGGGTTTGATATCTTCCAGTGTTAATTTTTCTAAGAGCTTTTTGCGGGAAGTAGCCTGCTTGGATTTTGAGGCATTAGCACTAAACCGCTGAATAAAAGCTTGCAGGTCTTTCATTTTTTCTTCCGTTTTGCGATTGGCCTCTTTTGCCAGGCGCATCGCCAGCTCACTAGATTCCAACCAGAAATCATAGTTGCCGACAAATAGTTGGATTTTACTAAAGTCAATATCTGCGATGTGGGTACATACTTCATTTAAGAAATGACGGTCATGAGATACGACAATAACTGTGTTTTCAAAGTTGCCTAAAAATTCCTCCAGCCATTTAATCGAATCAACGTCCAAATGGTTGGTCGGTTCGTCCAGCAGTAGAATGTCCGGACTGCCAAACAGTGCCTGCGCTAAGAGCACACGTACTTTTTCGTTGCCGGAGAGATCCTGCATTTTTTGCTCGTGCAGGCTTTCAGGAATACCCAGGCCGTTTAACAGCTTAGCAGCTTCGGTTTCGGCTTCCCAGCCATTAAGTTCAGCAAATTCGCCCTCAAGTTCCGAGACCTTTATGCCGTCTTCATCCGAAAAGTCAGGTTTGGCATACAGCACTTCTTTTTCCTGCATAATTTCATATAAGCGGGCATGCCCCATAATGACGGTTTTGAGTACTTCAAATTCGTCAAATTCATAATGATTCTGTTTGAGGACAGTCAGTCGTTCGCCTGGCGTAATGTCTACCGTACCTGTACTAGGATCAATTTCACCAGAGAGAATTTTTAAAAAGGTAGATTTGCCGGCCCCGTTGGCGCCGATAATGCCATAGCAGTTGCCTGGCGTGAATTTGATATTAACGTCTTCGAATAACGCTCTTTTACCAAAGCGTAGACTTAAATTACTTGTACTAATCACTAAATATTTCACCTTCCAATTAAATTGCAAGCTGCCGCTCGACAGCCTTTAAAATGAACAGCCGTCCAAAGGGGCGGCTGCAGATTGTCGACATATACCTACAACGATAACATATGTCAGGCGGTGAGTCAATATTTGTGCTAAAAACTGGGGTTGACGATGGTCTTTATCATTATATACAATGTAATAAGGAAACAGGAAAGGGCATAAACTATGATTTATGTAGCGATTGATTTTGAAACAGCTCACCAAATTCGAAATGACTAAGCGGTTAAGTGTAAACGTACGTGATTTTAAATAAGGAGAAGATATATGCGTAAGCTAGTTTGGAGTGTGCTTGTTCTTCTGCTGATAGTAGCCGCCGGACTGGCGTATTGGCATAATTCAGCCGGTAATTCTGAATTAGAACCTGCTTCTATGCCGTCCGGTGGAATAACGGTGCAGCCTGATGCTCAGCCGATGGCACAGCCGAAAAATGAGGCAGCATCTTCGCCAGTCTCTTCGCCGCAAAAAGCAGCGCAGGCACAGCAGGAAAGTAAGGATATAGCCTCAATGGTGGTTGATAAGGAGAAAGCAGCGCTTGATGATAAAACCGAGAACAATTACGATGAATATCAATATTCGCAGAAAAAGGATGAAAACCCAGGGTTTCAGCTGAGACCAGGGGTGACGGTAAAAAGCGGGCGGATACATATTAAACAAGATGACAGTGATGATAAATCGATAGAGATTGAGCGGAATCCGAAAGATTCGAATAACGATTATCAGGTTACGTGGAAGAAGAAGTTTTAATTCTTGACAAAAAGAGAATAATGTGATAATCTTAATTAGATTGGTTGCCAAAAAGTAAGAACAAAGAGTAGATAACTGTCCTTATTCCTTTGTTAGTGTTGTAATGGTAATAGTCGAGAGGTAATAGCGGCTGGCGGCGCGAGGATGTGCCTTGATTACCAATTAGAAATGTGGAGGAAATATGGAACTGCAAATTAGACAAATGATTAAACGTCTACTTTCGCTAGGTTATTGCAAATTTGAAATCAAGAACATTGTTAAAGATGCGATTGGCAATGATAATATTGATAATTTAAGTTTAGCCCATACCAAACAGATTGTTCAGCATCTTGCGATGTATGAAGAATTAGGTTTGGATTATGTTAATAATTATAGTAAGTAGATACTTGAGTCCTTACAGGTTAGCCTGTGAGGACTCTTTTGCAATTTATACGCAGGATTATTTTTTTCACTGCCGAAACTAGGAAGGGTAAAAAATTTTCGGAGGGTATGATGAAACGGCAGCAGCCATTTTTAAATTTACAGCAAAAAATTATTTTATTGGTCTGTGGTGTGGTAGTTTTAGCGCTTTTGGTTACTAATTTTATGATTAGCAGCAGCATTGCCGAAAATACGCGATCGGTGCTGGCCGCAAAGGCCATGGATACCGCTCGAATTGTGGCGCGTGACCCTGTCGTTATTAGAGGGCTAAGCGGGGAGAGACCCGCTGATGCGGTGCAAAATTACGCCAATGAAATCCGGGAAATTACTGATATGGAATTTGTCGTGGTAATGGATATGAACGGTATCCGAAAATCACACCCTAATCCGGAAAAGGTCGGCAAGCATTTTGCCGGCGGGGATGAAAGCAGGGTATTTGAGGGTCAAGAATATGTATCTTCAGCTATTGGAACACTCGGACCATCTGTGCGGGCTTTTACGCCGGTTTATGCGGCTGACGGCAGGCAAATCGGGGCAATTTCGGTAGGTATTTTAGAAAATACTGTCCGGCAGGCAGTAGGCGAAAGCCGTATGATTATTTATTTAAATGTGGGGCTAGGTTTTTTAGTTGGTATTATAGGAGCCATACTGCTGGTGCGTAATATCAAAAAAACACTATTGGGGCTGGAGCCTTTTGCCATTGCCAAAGTTTTTGAAGAACGCAGCGCTATGCTGGATTCGGTAAGAGAAGGGATTTTGGCTATTGATTGCAGCGGCAGGATTACCATGGCCAATAATGAGGCCATGCGGCTCTTACATTTAGCCGGCGTGAATGGTCGGATTGTGGGGCAAAAAGCACAGGAGTGCGTGCCTAATTCTCGGCTTAGCGAAGTATTACAATCAGGCAAGGCCAAATTTGACCAAGAGCAGGATTTAAATGGAATCATAGTTTTGACAAATCGTGTGCCGGTAGTCGTAAATGGGGAAATTGTCGGTGCTTTGGCGACTTTTCGGGATAAGACTGAAGTGCGGCAAATCGCCGAACAGCTGACAGGTGTTCGCAATTATGCCGAAGCGCTGCGGGCGCAGACGCATGAGTTTATGAATAAACTGCATGTTATTTTAGGCTTGGTACGCATGGAGAGTTATGATCAGCTGATATCATATGTCAGCGGGCTGGCGAGAGCCCAGCAAGCTGAGGTAAATCTGGTCGGGAGCTTTATAAAAGATCCGGTATTGGCCGGATTTATGCTGGGTAAGCTAAGCCGGGCCAGGGAAGCAGGGGTAGAAATGACACTGCTGCCGCATAGCTTTGTGCCGGAAGCGGAGAATTCTTCGCTGGTCGGTGAGCTTGTTACGGTACTTGGAAATATCCTTGACAACGCGCTGGATGCGGTGCAGGAAGCTCAAGATAAGTGCATTGAAGTGGAACTGGTTTATCATGAAGGCAGGCTTTCGATACAGGTAGCGGATAGTGGTAATGGGATGGATGAAGAGACCAAAACCCAGATTTTCACAAAAGGATATTCAAACAAGGGCGCCAATCGGGGGTTTGGTTTGTATCTGGTAGCGCGCAGTGTGGAAACTTTAAACGGAAGTATGGAAGTAATTTCGGCAAAAGGGCAGGGCACGCAATTTAATGTAGAATTACCGTATGCAGCAAGGAGTGAGCGGATATGATTCGGGTATTAATCGTTGAAGATGATCCTATGGTAGCAGAGTTAAATCGGCGGTATTTAGCCTGTATACCTGGTTTTTTGCTGGTTGCCGCAGTCAAGACCGGTGATGCGGCGCTGGTAATTTTACTAAAAGAAAAAATTGATTTGGTGCTGCTTGATGTATTTATGCCAGGGCTGAGCGGCCTCGAACTGTTAATGGAAATGAGGAGCCAAGGGATTACGGCAGATGTCATTTTGTTGACCGCTGCACGCGACAGCCACAGTATCAATCAGGCACTGCAATACGGGGCTGTCGACTATCTGGTAAAACCGTTTGAGTTTGAACGGTTTAGCGCCGCTTTGGCAAATTATAAACATCGCAGCAAGTTTATCAAAAGCCAGGGAGAGCTTGACCAGCACGAAATCGATCAGCGTGTGTTGTTTCGCGAGCCAGTCCACGCTGATCAATTGCCCAAGGGGCTTGATCGCAAGACTCTCAAAAAAATTTTGGAGGGTATCAAGGAAAGGTCCGGCCATGAATTTACAACTGAGGAAATGGCTAATCAGGTCGGTATATCAAGGGTGTCCATGCGAAAATACCTGGAGTTTTTGGAAAAAGCGGGCTTTCTAAGTCTAGATATCAGCTATGGTTCGATTGGGCGGCCTGTGTACAAGTACCAGTATACAGGCAAGGAATATGGGGTGTGAGGGCCAGTTTTGGAGGGACGATATGACGATAAGATGCGAGTGGTGCGGCGATGACCCTTTATATATTCAGTATCATGACACTGAATGGGGGCGGCCTCAGCATGATGATCAAAAGCTGTTTGAATTTCTGCTGCTTGAAGGAGCGCAGGCAGGCTTAAGCTGGATTACTATTTTGCGAAAGCGTGCAGCATATCGTGAAGCATTTCAAGATTTTGATTATCATAAAGTAGCACTGTTTGATCAACGAGAAGTGGACGAGCTCATGCAAAATGCCGGGATTGTAAGAAATAAACGTAAACTTATGTCTGCTGTTCAAAATGCCCGAGCGTATATAAAAGTTATTGAGGAGTTTGGCAGTTTTGACGCATTTTTTTGGCGGTATACGGACGGGCGCTCAATAACGAACTGCTGGCGGCAGCTTAGCGAGGTACCGGTGCAGACCAAGCTTTCAGAAGAGATGAGCAAAGATTTGAAAAGACGAGGCTTTAACTTTGTGGGACCGACTATTTGCTATGCCTTTATGCAGGCAGTCGGTATGGTTAATGACCATACGACAGACTGTTTTCGGCATGCGGAAATTGCGGCAGGCCAATCTAAATAAGCAAAAGCCGGCGGCAGTGCATACACTTGCTGCCGGCTTTTTGTTGATACCGAGAGGCTGTTTAGTTTAAAATTGGCATGTATTTGACAAAATCTGTTCGTTGCGGCAAGCCGGGGGTTTTGGTAGACTAGTAAAGGATAATTCATAGGTATTATAACAGATGCATCGCCATCATCGGAGGCGGGGCGTTTTTTATTTTTACGGGGCATATTCGTTATTTTAACAGTAAAGGAAAGTATAACATTTTGGCGGAAAGGGGGATTAAGGTGAATATTCGTGCTAATAGCAGAGTCAATCAAATGGGTCACATTATAATACTTATTTTTGTCGTTTTGGTAGGCAGGATGTTTTGGCTGCAGTTTGTGCATGGACAGGAATTTCGTACGCAGGCCGATAAAAACCGTATTCGCCTTATGCCTATTACAGCGCCGCGCGGTACTTTTTATGATCGGAACGGCAATTTGCTGGCAACGAGCAGGCCGGGGTTTACCGTTTCCTTGGTGCCGATTTCCGGTCCGATTGCAGATGATGTTATTGTAAAACTAGCCAAGATTTTGGATACCAATCCAGACACTATCCGCAAGAAAATCAGCCAGCAGGATAATCCGCTAGAACCTATTCGCATCAGAAATGATGTTGGTCCGGAAATTATCAGTCAAATCGAAGAGCGTAATGATGAATTGCCGGGCGTTGTGCTGGAAGTGCAGGCGGTACGGAATTACATTTATAATGAGCTGGGAGCGCACATGTTTGGCTATATCGGCGAAATTAGTGATGAGGAACTGGGAAAAAAGAAACAGGAGGGCTATAAGCAAGGCGATCAGATTGGTAAATTTGGGCTTGAAAAATATTATGACAAAGAATTGCGCGGTGAGGATGGCGGCAGCCAGATTGAGGTTGACGTAAACGGTCGTCCGCAGCAAATGCTTGGTAAAAAAGAGCCGATACGGGGAAACAGTCTGGTACTCACAATCGATGCCAAAATTCAAAAAGCGGCTGAACAATCCATGGACAACCAACTGGCTTTTCTGCAGGATAAATATGGCAATGTTAATGCCAAAGCGGCCGCAGCTGTGGTGATGAATCCGCAGACCGGTGAGATTTTGGCCATGGTGAGTCGTCCGACTTTTAACCCCAATCAGTTTAATGGCGGGATATCAGCCAAAGACTGGAAGGTTATTAACGATAATCCCTTTAATCCAATGCTTAATCGGGCTATTGGCGCTTCTTATCCGCCAGGCTCATCCTTTAAAATTGTTACAGGTTCGGCAGCACTTGACTTAGGCAAAGTGACGCCGGAAGAGAAAATTTTGGATACGGGACAGCACTGGCTGGTGCCAAAGGGCAATGCCCATAATGAGGCACTGGGCTGGATTGATTTTAGAGTAGCATTGGCTAAATCTGACAATGTCTATTTTTATGAGCTGGGTAACCGCGTAGGCATTGATAATTTGGAAAAGTATGCGCGCGCTTACGGACTTGGCGCAGTTACCGGCATCGACTTGTTTGGTGAGGATGACGGCCTTGTAGCCAATCAAAAATATAAAGAAAAAGTCTACGGCGAGGAATGGTATTTATCCGAGACTTTTGACGCTGCAATCGGGCAGGGGTTTCAGCTGGCTACGCCCATACAAATGGCATCTGTTATCAGTCAGGTAGCCAGTGGCGGTCATCGCTATCAGCCTTATCTGGTAAAGCAAATTATTTCGCCTGATGGCAAGGTATTAAAAGATGTGCAGCCTACGGAAGTAGGCGGTGTCAAGCTGTCTGAAAAAAATCTGCAGGCTATTCGGGAGGGCCTCAGGGATGTAGCTACCCCAACAGGTACAGCAGGCTATATTTTTGAAGGGTTTCCTATTATGGTAGCGGGTAAAACAGGGACAGCCGAGAATCCGCATGGCGATGATCATGGCTGGTTTGTGGCGTATGCTCCGTATGATAATCCGACGATTGCTGTCGCTGTAATTGTAGAGCAAGGCGGCTATGGCTCGGATGCTGCTGCGCCGATTGCAAGAAAAATTATGGAGGCCGCTTTTGATTTGCCACCGCACAAAGATCAGGCAGATATATATGCCGAGGAACGGGCCGCCAAGGCCAGTGCCGCGCCGGCAGCAAGTAAGACAGCAAAGTAAATTAAAAAGGCGCTGTCACATTAAGCGTGTTTTTAAAAGCTTCCTCCTGTCGCTAGAAGCAACATCCCCCTCGCAGAGGGAGGTTGCTTCAGCAAGGATACTGTTAAATGCACATGGTAAAAACCGCGCCAGCAGTGGCGCGGTTTTTATGTGAAAAGTCGATGTATTCCATACAGCACAGCCAATAAAATTGGCTGATGCAAAAGATAGATGGCCAGCGAGTGTTTGCCTGCCTGCTCGAATAGCAACATTAGTTTGTTTTGCGGCAAATCAGGCAGTAAGGGCTGCCTCTTAGCATAGAGGAGTTTGCCAAGGGCAACTCCGCCTAAAAATACCGCATACCAGGGAAAGAGTGGATAATAATCTATGGAAGCAAAGTTTAAGGGCATGATGCCAATCGGTAGGAAATAAGGTGTATTTGTATAAATTGGCATGAAACGGTAAATCAAGAGTACAGTAAGTGCCAGCAGGCTGATGGACATAGGCTTTAGCCGCTTTATGAGCGGATAGGACAGCATACTGCAGCCTAAGAGCTGCAATATGCCAAAGCGTACATAGGTAGCAGAATCAAAGAAATAGGTTGCGACGATAATGACGGCGCCTGCTGCTAAGACCCAAAGCCCGCGTTTGATGCTATGGCATCCCAGCGTACAGCTTATGCCGGAAATCAGCATAAAGAGGACTGCTGAGGATTTGCCCTGGTAATACCAGAAACCGTCCATATAATTAAAGCTAAACCCTAAAAAGTCAGTCAGGTCAACAATGGTATGGAAGAGTACCATGAGTAAAATGGCAACTGTTCGCAGTACGTCAATTTCACGAATTCTGGCAGGCTTCATTTATGGACCATATTGTACAAATTGGTAATTTCATCACCAATCATGGCTGATAGGGCGCTTAGGGTGGAAAGGGTACTCATGCCTTCAGGCTTGGTAACCGTTTTGTCAACTAATAGGCTGTTTTCCGCAGTAGAAAATGCTTTGATATCTAGTGAAACATCAAGGGGGCGGACCGTAAACAACAAGGTATAGTTTACATGCGCTGAACTGGCGTAATCGGCCAGCGCCTCGGGGGTGGCCGATGCCGTGCTGGTTACACCGAAGCGGCTTAAATCGCTGAGCACCTGACTGCCTGACAGAACTTCACTGCCTAAAAATAACAGGTTTACTTTATAGCGGATGGCTTCATTTAGACCCTTATTCAATAAATCCATGCCTGGGACATAATGGCCTGAGGTATCAATATAGAGGGCCACGGCAATCATGGCATTATCATCCGCAGCGGCAGTCTCAGACACCGGCAGAAAGATAAAGGAGCACATTAGCAGGCCTAAGAGTATTTTTTTAAACAAAGTAGTCACCTCTTGTCATTCTATTTCAATAAATTTATATCGTTATTATAACATTTTGTATGAGGCGAAAAAAGCCATTTTAGATTAGCCCATTTAATTTTTGTTAGAATTTGTAAACACTATTTTTTTTTCTTGTTGTCTTAAAACTAAGGGCGTCTTATTTGTGGCAATTTTATCATGAAACAGATTATATTAGCAGGATTAATGAAAATAGTAGAGAATTGTAAATATTAATGGATTGCAAAATAAGCTAATACAGTTATAAATCTGGAAAGGGGATTGTCATGGGTGCAAAGAAAAGAGTATTAATTTGTGATGATTCTTTGTTGGTTCGTAAAAAACTGCGTGATTCACTTGAGGAAATGAATTGTGAAGTGTGCGAAGCAACAAATGGTAAAGTAGCAGTAGATGTTTTTAAAGAAAAACAGCCAGATGTGGTATTTATGGACATTGTCATGCCAGAGGCCGATGGTCTCGAGGCTTTGAAAAACATTAAAGAATATGATGCTGATGCCAGAATTATTATGCTGTCCTCAACAGGTACATCGGCAAAACTCATTCAGGCACTTAAAGGCGGTGCGGTTGATTTTATTCAGAAACCTTATACCGTGGAGCAAATTGAAAAGGTAATTTCCAGCCTGCCGGCTAAGTAAACTTTTATTAGGAGGAGTGCCTGTATGTTTAGTCAATATTTTGGACAATATTTATTGAACAAAGGAATTCTTACATCTGAAAAATTAACAGATGTATTGGCTTTTGAACGGTCAGTACATGTAAAATTGGGTATACTCGCCATTAACGCAGGAATGATGAGTGCTGCGCAGGTAGAAGAAGTACATGAACTGCAGCGAAAAAAAGATAAACGTTTTGGCGAAATTGCTATGGAAAGAGGCTATTTGACCTTTGCTCAGCTGGAAGATTTGCTGCAGCAGCAGGGTTCACGTCAGCTCAGTCTAAGTCAGGCCATCATTGACCGAGGTTATATGACCTTAGGCGAGTTAGAAGCAGCGCTTGACAGCTATAAAAAGGAAAGTCGTCTTTCTACGGAGCAGCTTGATGCCATGGAAGCAGTCGATTTTGACAAGTTGGTGCGTTCCTTCTTGGACTTTTCTGCTGCTGGCGGCTTAAGCGAAACTTATTATGATTATGTGGCCTTGATTTTACGCAATATTCTCCGGTTCCTAAATGAAGTACCGGTTATTTCTCACAGTGTACCTCTTGAAGGTAAAGTGGAAGGCTGGACGGTTGTACAGGATATCGTCGGCGAGATTGATTTAGCTACAGCGCTAGCTGCAGATGATACGGCGTTTCTTGAGATTGCCCGCCGCTATAGTCAGGAAAATTTAAATGAAATTGATGAACTCGCCAAAGATAGTGTAGCTGAGTTTTTAAATTTGGTGAATGGCATTTATTGTGTAAATGCTTCTGATAAGGGTCTAGAGCTTAACCTGGAACCACAGAGCATGACTTCTTCACCAGAATTTTCTCATGTTATAGGTTATATTGTGCCGATTGACTTACCCTTTGGCAAAATAAAGCTCGTTGTGGGACAACCTAACAAATAAAAACTGCGGAAACTTTTATAAGGAAGCCTGTGCAATTATTTGTGCAGGTTTCCTTTTTTACAACTTGTGACTTTGTTTTAAAGGGACTGTCACATTAGTTGATAGGAGGAAGGTTTTTGATTTAACAATAATAATATAGAAAGCAAACTCTCTCCGTCGCTTCGCGCCACATCCCTCAGGGATGGAGGCTTTACTTGTAGTGACAGACAAAGAAATTTTTATATTTTGTGGCAGGAAAATGCTAATTTTTGTGGAAAAATAACTATTTAATATGTCTGCTTGCTAAATTTACAGGCAGTGTTTAAAATAGGCTAACTATACTAATAATTATATTAATAAGACGAAAGATGGAGGCAAGTCAATGACATTAGGTGTAAAACGGATTTTCGTAGAAAAACGTCAGCCCTTTGCGGTAGCGGCACAGGGCTTGTATCATGACCTAAAAGATATTTTAGGCATAATCGGGCTTACAGGAGTGAGAATTGTTAATCGTTATGATATTGCAGGCCTTACGGAGGAAGAGTACAGTAAAGCCAGAAATATCATATTTTCTGAACCGACAGTAGATGATGTATATGATGAAGTACTTTCTGTAGCTGACGGCAGCCGGCTGTTTGCTATGGAATTTTTGCCGGGGCAGTATGACCAGACCGCTGATTCTGCGGCGCAATGCGTGCAAATGCTGACCCAAAAGGAACGGCCAGATATTGTATCAGCCAAGGTTATTATTTTGGCTGGCAATATCGCTGAAGAGGAATTTGCCCAAATTAAGGAATACTGCATTAATCCGGTGGAAACTAGGGAAGCCAAGCTAGGTAAACCGGAAAGTCTGGATATTAAGGTGGAAATGCCTGATGATGTAGCAGTTCTTACTGGTTTTATCAAGAAAACACGCGCTGAGCTTGAGGCTATGGTGGCTGATATGGGGCTGGCTATGAGCGTGGCTGATCTGGCTTTTTGCCAAAAATATTTCCGCGATACCGAACAGCGTGATCCAAGCCTTACTGAACTTAAGGTTATCGATACCTATTGGTCAGACCATTGTCGTCATACGACTTTTATGACTAATATTCAGTCAGTGGATTTTGCTGACGGTCATTTTAATAAACCGGCTGAAAATGTATATGGCGAGTATCTTGCTACCAGACAATATGTATATGGTGATAAACAGCGTGATATTTCCCTTATGGATATTGCGTTAATGGGCATGAAAGAATTAAAAAAACGCGGTCTTATTCATGATTTGGATGAATCCGAAGAAATTAACGCCTGCAGCATTGTGGTCAATGTAGATGTAAACGGCCAAGATGAACAGTGGCTGATTATGTTTAAAAATGAAACCCATAACCACCCCACCGAAATTGAACCATTTGGCGGTGCGGCAACCTGTATTGGGGGCGCTATCCGTGATCCGCTCTCAGGACGTTCTTATGTATATCAGGCCATGCGCGTAACAGGCAGCGGCGATCCCCGGGCCAAAGTAGCAGATACACTTTCGGGTAAACTGCCCCAGCGTAAGATCACGCTGGGGGCGGCTTCTGGCTATAGCTCATATGGCAATCAAATTGGTCTTGCCACAGGACAGGTAACCGAAGTATATGATGAAGGTTTTGTTGCCAAACGTATGGAAATCGGCGCCGTTATTGCGGCAGCGCCCAAGCGTAACGTTGTACGGGAAAAACCGCTGCCGGGTGATGTTGTCATTTTACTTGGCGGACGGACAGGCCGTGACGGCTGTGGTGGCGCGACAGGCTCTTCCAAAGAACATACTGAGGAATCACTGGCAAGCTGTGGCGCTGAAGTACAAAAAGGTAATGCGCCGACAGAAAGAAAATTGCAGCGCCTCTTTAGAAATGCTACTGTCAGCACCATGATTAAACGCTGCAATGATTTTGGCGCAGGCGGTGTATCGGTGGCGATTGGTGAGCTTACCGAGGGTCTGATTATCAATTTAGATGCAGTGCCAAAAAAATATGAAGGGCTTGATGGCACCGAGCTCGCGATTTCTGAATCCCAGGAACGCATGGCAGTTGTGGTAACCAAAGAAAATGCCAAAGCCTTTTGTTCGTTTGCTGAAGAAGAAAATCTTGAGGCCTCGCTTGTTGCTCATGTAACAGATAAAAATCGTCTGCAAATGAACTGGCGCGGTAAGACCATTGTTGATGTCAGCCGGGATTTCCTTAATACCAATGGTGTGCGTCAAGAGACCAAAGCGCATGTAGAAGCGCCTTTAGCGGCTGAAAATTACTTTAAGACTTTACCGGCAGCTGTTATGAGTGCAAGCGATTTAAAAACAGCCTGGCTGCAAAATTTGGCGGGCTTAAATGTCTGTAGCCAAAAAGGCCTTGTAGAACGATTTGATAGTACAATTGGCGCTGGAACGGTGCTGATGCCGTTTGGCGGCAAATATCAGCTGACGCCTGCTGAAGGTATGGCCGCAAAAGTTCCAGTTTTGCATGGTGAAACAACAACCGCCACTTTGATGACATATGGCTATAATCCAGAGCTTGCTAAATGGAGTCCGTTTCATGGCGCATTGTATGCTGTCATTGAATCAGTTGCCAAAGTTGTAGCGCTTGGCGGTGATTATCAGGGAGTCCGTCTGACGCTTCAGGAGTACTTTGAAAAACTGGGTCAGGAAGCAGTCAAATGGGGTAAACCTTTAAGCGCCCTCCTTGGAGCCTTTTATGCGCAAAAGGAACTGGGTATTCCGGCTATCGGCGGCAAGGACAGCATGTCAGGCACCTTTAAGGATATGCATGTACCGCCGACCCTTGTCTCGTTTGCTGTTGATATAGCCAAAGCCGATCAGATTATTTCTCAGGAATTTAAGCAAATAGGCAGTCAGGTTGTGGTTGTAAAATTGCCGCGTGATGAGTATGAATTACCTGATTTTAAAGCACTAAGGGCAAATTATGAGAAAATAACAGCACTCACCAGAAGCGGTAAAGTACTCGCCGCATATACCGTACGCCTTGGCGGGGTGGCAGCGGCTGTCAGCAAAATGAGCTTTGGCAATAAAATTGGTTTTAAATTTGCGGCTTCTATGGAAAAAGAAGCACTGTTTGGTGCTGATTACGGTTCTATTGTGCTGGAAATACCAGCGGAGATAAATCTGCAAGCTACTTTTGAAGGTGTACCTTACACAGTGCTGGGCGCAACTCAGGCAGAGCAGGTAATTACAATTAATGAAACAGTAATTACTATTGATGAGGCAGTAAAGTCTTGGGAAAAACCACTGGAAGTCGTGTTCCCAACGCAAACCAAACCGGTTCAGGAAAAACCGCAACAGGTATTATTTGGCGGCAGAAATACTAACAGACCAAAAACAAGTGTTGCTAAACCTCGAATCTTTATTCCAGTATTTCCTGGCACCAATTGCGAATATGATTCAGCAGTTGCTTTTGAAAAGGCAGGCGGTATCTCTAAAACACTGGTTGTTCGCAATTTGACCCCGGCTGCGGTCGAAGAATCTGTTAAGGCCATTGCCGCTGAAATTGATGAGGCCCAGATTGTCATGCTGCCAGGCGGCTTTAGCGCCGGTGATGAACCCGACGGGTCAGGCAAATTTATTGCCACCATGTTTAGAAATCCGCGCATTAAAGAAGCAGTAAGAAATCTATTACAGCAGCGGGACGGTTTAATGCTGGGGATTTGTAACGGTTTCCAGGCTCTAATAAAACTTGGGCTGGTGCCTTATGGCGATATTGTGGATTTATCGCCTGACAGTCCTACGCTGACTTTCAATAAAATCGGCCGTCACATTTCATGTCTGGTGGAAACCAAGGTAGTATCAACCTTGTCGCCATGGTTTAGTAATGCTGAGGCCGGGGATAGACACACTATTGCCGTATCGCATGGTGAAGGTCGTTTTGTGGCAAAGCAGGATGTAATTGCGGGGCTAATTAAAAACGGCCAGATAGCTACGCAGTATGTGGATTTTGCCGGCGAGCCGACCTATGACATCTTCCATAACCCTAACGGTTCAATTGATGCCATTGAAGGTATTACCAGTCCGGATGGACGTGTACTTGGTAAAATGGGTCATACTGAACGGATGGGTAAAGATGTCGCTATCAATGTGCCAAGCAATAAAGAGCAGCAAATTTTTGCGGCTGGTGTACAATATTTTAAATAGCATTCAGGCTATGATAGAACCCATTATGCTGGATAGCAGCATAATGGGTTTTTAGTTACCGAAAAGTATTCATAGTATTTAAATTTTTCAATAAATTCAAATAGGCTTAAAGGATTTTAGGGGAAAAAGTCGAATTGTAGTCAATGTGGTAAAATAATCTATTATTTGCCGATATGCCTGAAGTAAATGCAGCATAAAAATTGATCACATAGGAGATGAGATTTATGGAACACAATATGGATTTTAGTAAACTCAAATTGACGGATGTAATTGATGTAGAAGTTTTACAACGCTTTCAGGATGATTTTGCCTTAGGGATGGGTCTTGCCAGTGTAACGGTGGATGAAAAGGGAGATCCGGTAACAAACCCTAGCTATTATACTAGATTCTGCCAAGACTTTACGCATTCTACCGAATGCGGTGATAAACGGTGTGCGCTGTCACATAAAAAAGGCGGCGAAGAGGCAGCACGGACAGGAAAGCCGGTAGTATATGAATGTCATGCCGGACTGATTGACTTTGCCGCGCCAATTATGATTGAAGGCCATCTGATGGGCACGATTTTGGGCGGGCAGGTACTGACAGAAGCGCCTGAGGAAGGAAAATATCGGAGTATTGCGAAAGAAATTGGCGTTGATCCTGACGGATATGTCGAGGCTGTGCAGGAAATCAAGCCTTTAGCTAGAAAGCGGATTGAGGCTGCGGCAAATGTGCTGTTTATCGTCGCAAATAATATGTCCAATTCGGCCTATCAGCATTTTAAACTAAAGTCAGTGGCTGGCGTTCTTAATGACAGCCTGCATCAAATATCGGCAACTATGCAGCAAATGGCGGCCTCGGCTACAACGGTCAGTGGTAATCAGGCAAATTTGAATAAAGAGATTAAGAATGTTGATGATATTACAAGTGAAATTAATGATGTAATGGATTTAATTAAGGAAATTGCCGATGAAACCCGCCTCTTGGGACTCAATGCGGCAATTGAGGCGGCTCGCGCCGGTGAAGCCGGACTTGGCTTTGGCGTGGTAGCCCAGGAAATACGGAAATTATCGGCTGATTCCAAACAAACGGTAGGAAAAATTAAGGAATTTACGCATTTAATTCGTACATCTGTGAATACAACTGTGGGGATGGGGAATGAAACGTTAGCAACAGTGGAGCAGCAGGCCGCAGCTATTGAGGAAGTAACAGCCAGTGTTGAGGAAATAACCAGCTTGGCAGAGCAATTAAATGAACTCGCTAAAACAGGTAAGTAGGGGAGGTGAGAGATTATGGCTGGCATTCAAATAGTTGTCTTTGAACTTGATGGAAATGAATATGGTATAGATTCCTTAGCTGTAAACGGTATATTACGCGCGAAAAAGTATCAGATCAAAAAGGTACCAGGAATGACAGATTGCCTGGAAGGCATAATTAATTTGCGGGGGCAGGTAAACTATATTTTTAACTTAAAGAAAAAGTTTGGTATGGCTGAAACAGAGATACACGAAGAGAGTAAATTTATTATGCTAAATACGGGTGAAGCAGTGGCTGGCTGTATTGTCGACGAAGTAACAGATATTATCAAACTGGAAGACGAACAAATGCAGCAATCTCCCGCTTTTGCTAAAGCATCCGGTTCTATCTACATAAAGGGCATAGGCAAAGTAGATGATCGTATTATTATACTATTAGATCCGGAAAAAATTTTATCTGTTAATGAACAAGAAGTATTAGATTCTGAGTTTATTAAGTCGCAGGCAAACAGTTCTATTTCGTAAATTTTCCAAAAACTCTATGCGGTGTCATGCTGCATAGAGTTTTTTTGATTGTAGGGGGTTATTGTTCCTGGCTTGACTGACTTTATACTTTACTTCGGCTATGACGTAAAGATAAAGTATGATTAATTAGCAGGGACTTTGGATGATAAATTAGGCAGTATGTTCTTTGTTCGGATAATAGAATTACATCGCTGCTTTATAAATGTTTATAACGTCCTCTAATGTTCCTTTACCGGGGTTTGTAAGGCCGGCAATGTCTTTTAGGGCATTCCCGGCGAGCAGGTCAAGATCGCCGATTTGTACGCCCATTGCTGCGAGGCCTTCGGGCAGTCCAATTGTTGTCGCTAGCTTTTTTATTGCCGCAAAAATCTGCTCGACAGCCTGGGTTTTATTATCAGCTGAGATACCTATGGCCTCAGCAATAGCCAAAATTCGTTCTTCAGCAAGATAATTGCTGTTAAAGTTAAAGACATGCGGCAGCAACACAGCGTTATAGCAGCCATGCGTCTGACCGTAAAAACCGCCTAGCTGATGCGCTAGCGCATGTACATAACCCAGGCCAGCGTTATTAAAGGCCATGCCTGCCATGACATTTGCGTACATCATTTGTTCGCGCGCCTTCATGTCATGGCCATTTTCATAGGCTCGCGGGAGATAGAGAAAGACTATACGTATGGCATCAAGTGCCAGTACATCCGTAATGGGTGAAGATTCTGTTGCACAGTAGGCCTCAATGGCGTGTGAAAGCGCATCAATGCCAGAGCTTGCCGTTATTTCCTGAGGCATGGTCGGCATAAATAAGGGATCATTTACCGAAATAAACGGAATTGTATTTGGTGAGGCAATTGACATTTTTACTCTTCTTGATTCATCTGTAATAATAGTGAACATAGTTATTTCTGCTCCTGAGCCGGCGGTAGTATTGATGGCAATGTGCGGAAGTCCAGGTTTGGTTACCTTATTATACCCTTCGTAATCTATTATCGAGCCGCCATTTGTCGCAACAGCGGCAATGGCTTTAGCGCAGTCATGATTGGTGCCGCCGCCGATAGAAATGATTAGGCTATAGTCAAGGTGAAGGAGCGGGATGCCTTCTGTAAAGTGAGAGAGTCCATTTTCGACAAAGGTGACAGTGGCATTGGGATGCAGTACGCCGTCAAAAATATCATAAGAAATAAATAAATTTTTTAAAATAGTTTGTACTTTTTCGACATAACCTAGACTAAGCATATTTTTATCAACTACAAGGAGCGCCTTTTTAAACTTCCAGGATAATAATTCATTTGTTAAATCTTTTATGGAGCCTATACCGATTAAATTGGTTTTTGGTATAAAAAAATTATGCGTGTTTTCCATACTTACCTCCGAAAACGTTATTTTTAAGAGACTGTAACAAGATGCCGAGATGCTAGGCGCACCAGAAGCCGTGCCGCGAAGGCGTACGGGGGTACGTCAAGCAAGCAGCTGAGTAGTATCAACGCAGATGGGTATTTTGTAACAGTCTCTATTATAAGGCGGATAAATACAGTTTTTTGATGTCTTCTAAAGTCGCTCGGCGGGGATTGGTAAAGGATGCAATATCTTTGACGGCGTTTTGAGCCAAAACATCAATGTCGCTTTCGTGTACGCCAAGCTTTTTTAGACCGCTCGGAAGGCCGATATCACGGCACAGCTTTTTTATGGCAGCAACAACTAACTCCACCGCTTCTTCTTTACTTTTGGCAGGGATACCTACCGCTTTGGTTAGTTTTAAGATTTTACTTTCGGGTATGGAGCTGGCATTAAATTCAAATATGTGGGGGAGCAAAACGCCGTCATAAGTTCCATGTACTTGATGATAGAAGCCGCCTAGTTGGTGGGACATACTGTGCAGGCAGCCGAGGCCTGCGTTATTAAAGGCCATGCCGGCCATGATGCTGGCATAGGTCATTTGCTCACGGGCTTTTAGTTCGTTGCCATTTTCATAAGCTTGAGGCAGAAAGCTAAAAACCAGTTTGGCGGCGCCGATGGCTAAAGCATCCGTTAGCGGGGATGCTTCAGTTGCACAGTAGGCTTCAATGGAGTGACATAGGGCATCCATGCCTGAGGCCGCCGTGACTTCCGGCGGCATAGTAACGGTAAACATTGGATCGTTTACGGCAATAAAGGGGGTAATATTCGGGGAAGCAATGGTCATTTTTACTTTTCTGGATTCATCGGTGATAATGGTAAACATAGTTACTTCAGCAGCTGAGTAGGTAGTATTGATGGCAATATGAGGCAGCGCCGGCTCGAGAATTTTGTTGTAGCCTTCATAATCAATGATAGAGCCGCCGTTTGTGGCTACGGCAGCAATGCCCTTAGCGCAGTCATGATTGGTGCCGCCGCCGATAGAGATAATTAGGTCATAATCTCGTGATAACAAGTTAAATCGATTGGGAAAAAACGATAGGCCTGCTTCGACAAAAGAGACAGTCGGATTAGGATGAAGCACGCCGTCAAATATGTCATAAGAAATAAATAAGTTAGCCAGCATGTTTTCTATCATATCAACATAACCAAGGCCTATCATGTTTCTATCAGTGACAATCAGTGCCTTTTTCAGTTTCCAGGCAAGTAACTCGTTGGTGAGGTCTTTTATGGCGCCAAAGCCAATCAGGTTGGCTTTCGACATAAAAAAGTTATGTGTATTTTCCATGTTTATCCTCCTGGATAAGCTAATCTTTATGCTGTTATTTTGTCAGGCAAAGGCCTATTTTATAATAAAATTTTTAATATTTGTGCCGGTGTTAATTATTTTTACTTCCGTAGATACATGGACCTGAAGCTGTGGGAAAAGGGTATCCCATTGGGATTCATACTGTTCCTGCCATAAATTGGGGCTTGTGCGGAATAGGGCAAAGCCAAAGCCGAAGATGTCTGCATTTAGTCTTTTTGCTGTTTGGAGAGCGGCATCGATATCGGTGCGAATAGTTTCATCTAATTTTGTTTCTAAGTCTGTTATAACAGCTGGTGATAAATAATCGGTAGCGGCATCAGTATAGTATTTTCGTAAATTGGCATTGACCTTAACTGTTAGGTAAATGACAGGCAGGCCATTTTCTATTTTTACTATTACTTTATGTGAGGAATTATTTATCTGATAAGATAATGTATCGCCTGTTTCATTGGTGGAGGACTTATAATTTTTTATGGTTTTGCCGGTAATCCAGTTATAGCCAAGGCTTTCTTTTAGATCGAGCGAGCCTACTAATTTATCTTGTTTAAATACAGCAAGTCCGGCAATACGTGGCGTACCTGACGTTTTTTTGCCAATATGAATATTATCGGTAATTTGACCACTGTCTTCTTCTTTTTTGGAGCCTGGCGTTTCTATTACGTATGGGGCTGTTGCTTCCCAGCCGCCAATAGCCAGCATTTGCTGAAAATCACTAATGCTAACAGAATAGGCAGCGCCGGTATAGGGAGACAAGTTAGCCAAATTGCGGGTTTTTTCAGTGGAATTTATAGTATCTGTAGGTAGAACCAGCGATAAGATATCCTCTGCTTTGCCTGAGGCAATAATAAGCTCAGCGGAATTTTGGATGGCGGGTGTGCGGTCAGTCAAATCAATTATTTCTTTCATGCGGTATGCGGCAGCCTCTTTACCAACTATCAAGATGTTTATATAGCCATAAAAGATTTTTCTGGGTATAACTTCCTGTAATTTTGTCAGCGCGCCCATAATCGTAGTATCTGTTGCCGCGCGGACAATTACCGGTACTTTAGAACCAGAATCAGCGCCTGATGTGCTGCCACCTTTTTTGGGAGCAGCATACTGGAGAGTTACGGTTATCTGTCCGGTACTTGCATCAAAATCAAATCCAAGACCTGTTGCCTGTGCCAAATTTTCATATTCGATATAATCCCAGCAGCCGGAGGAGAAAAGTAAAGATAAAATCATTAAGGTTAACAGAAAAATTTGCTTGACCATGGCTTAGACTTCCGTCTTCTGCTTTTTTAGGCCGGCCCAAAGAGCCAGGAGTAATACAAATAAGGAGAAAGGAAGCAAAACATAGCTTGCTAAATTTACCGCAAGAAAGTAAGCCTTGGTATAGGAATTGAGCCAGAGGGCCGCACCCAAAATAGTAAGACCGGCAAGGACAAGCATAAGCTTTGCATTGCAGCCAGGGAAAATTTTTTTGGCTGTAGTCCAGGTACAATAAAGGTACAAGGCTGTTTTGCCAATGGCGATAAATTGATAGGTACCGAAAATAAACACCTCAAGGCCGCGGATAAACTCGCCGATTTGAATGAGCTGGGCGGCATTTACGCCGCCAAAGGCAATGCGCTTGGCCAGTTCTGGACTCATCATGGAAATAATTACCAGTATTGCCAGCGAAAAAATCAGCGCACAGGCAATGATGCCGTTTATTACCCATAAAAGGTGTTTTTGTGGCTGGGGTATGAATTTTATAATCAGCATGAGCAGCAAAAGGCTTTCCGAAGCCGCGCCTGTCATAAACAGCGTGCCTCTTATAAAGCCTGACCACGAGGTATCGAAAATAGGGATAACATATTCTATATGGATATAGTTAGGGAAGGCAAAAATAAAGCTTAGCAGGAAGTTGAATATACCGATAACAGTCAGTATTTGGACAGTGCGGGCAAAGACTAAAAATTCGCCGCTGATGATGAGGCAGGCGACAGATACCAAGGAAAGCAGAATAACAATAAGCGGGGTATGAGGGTTGAAAAATGTTTTTAAGAGTTCTGAAAACATATTAAGCATCGTAACAGCCAGTGTGATATTGATAAGCATATACAAAATGCCAATAAAGGTAGATACAAATTTGCCAAAGGTCTTTTCTATGATATCAAAAATGGTATTTCAAGGAAATTTTTTACTGATAAAAATAATCCACAGGGCAAAGGGAATTAAGAGTAAAATGCCTAAAATGGCAGCAACCCAAGCGGCTCGATCTGTATCATTATCAATCCAGGTATGTGTATACATCATATTGCCGAAGATGGCAATGATCATGAGAAATATTGTTTGTTCACGCGTAAGTTTTACTAAATCGTTCGTAAGTTTCACCGCCTGTATTCTTATTTCGTACTGCTTTTTTTGCGGTTAAAAGGGGCTAAGATTCTAAGACGGTTGGTAGTAATACCGAGACGGGTGAACACATCCCTGATTGTGCTTGAATCAAAAGGAATGATAGGATATACATAAGGAACACCAAATGATTTCAGGGAGACTACGTGCCAGCAAATAATTACAATGCCATTGATGAGGCCAAACATGCCAAAGATGCCTGACAGTAAAATTAATAAGTAGTTGAGCAGTCTCGAGGTGGAGACCAGATTGGTCGAGGATACGGCAAAGGCGGCTATTTCCGAAACAGCTACAATAATGATAATCGAAGCACTGATATAGCCTGCTGATACCACAGCCTGGCCAAGAACCACCGCAGCCAGTGAGCCGACAAAGTAGGAAACCGTGCCGGGAATTCTGAGCGCTGCTTCCCGAATGATGGTAATAATAAATGTCATAAGTAAAAGTTCAACGGCAGAGGGGAAGGGCACGCCGAGGCGTCCTACTGTAATATTCGCGGCAAGATTAGGCGGGACGATAATCTGATTATAGGTGACAAAGGCCAGATACAAAGGGGAAATAAATATAGATATGAAGAAGGCCAGAATACGGGCTAGCCGCAAATAAGAAGCATTGATAGTTTGTTCAGCATAATCATCCATAGTTTTAAAGTTATCCCAAAAGCCAGTTGGCGCTGAAAAAGCAAAAGGACTATTATTGCATAGTATGGCAAATTTCCCTTGGGTTAGCGATAAGGCAACAACATCAGGGCGCTGGGTTTGCTTGTACTTGGGAAAGAGCGAAAATGGGTTGTCGCTAATGAGTCCGCCTAAAGCGCCGATGCCGTCTACAATGTCGATATCAATGCGGTTAAGGCGGCGGCGTGCTTCATCGATCAGGTAAGGATTAGTGATGCCTTCAAGCCATACCAATTTTGATTTGGTCTGTGAGAGAGTACCGACGGTAAATGCTTCAAAGCGCAGCGCTTCCGTTGGTAAGCGCCTAATAAGCATGCTGCAATTGGTGTTTAAATCTTCGGTAAATGATTCTTGGCTCGAGAGGGTAGTGCCTTCATTATTGGGCACAGAAATGGGACGTTTTTCAATTTTGCGGCTGCTGATTAGTAAGGCGCTACTTACTCCGTCAAGAAACAGCACGGTAGTGCCGTTTAGGAGGGCAGTAGGAATTTCTTTATTAAAAAAGGCTGTTTTTACATCTAATGCCGCTATAAATTTGCTTTGTATTTCCTCTAGCAGCTTAGCAGCAGTTTTTTTTTGTATATTTCGCTGAAGCAGCGGGGTAATTACCTGAGTACTTATTAACTCGATATCGGTAATACTTTCGATATAAGCTACGCCGATTTGGGTATTTGCGGCGCCAATACTATATTTTTTTTGAATTAACCCGCTGTCTGTGCCTAGACTTTGTATTAAAAAATTAAAATTGTGGTCAATTGTCGGAAAGATATGACCTGACGACTTAATGGGCATTCTAAGTTTTTGTACAATAGCGCCCAGGCTGTTTGCTAGTGTACTACTTTCAGAGGTTAGTTTTTCTAGCTCTTGTAATCTCTTTTTAGTAAGAGCAAGTGATGCTTCCGGCACTAGCACAGACAGCTTTTGTAGCTTTCTTTTTTTGTTCACATCCTTTCCTCCAGTTGCAAAGTTCATTATAGTGTTTGGTATTATTGGATTTATTATGTACTAAAAAGTCGTATAATAAGGACAAGGAGTTGATGAGATGGAAGTACTTAGTTGTGCTAAGGTAGGTTTAGTAAAGAATGAAAAGAGTATTTTGCAAAATGTATCATTTACGTTATTAGAAGGTCAGCTTCTTGGCATTGCCGGTCCTTCGGGCGCCGGCAAGTCTTCACTGCTTAGGCTCTGCAACTTATTAGACAGTCCGGCTGCCGGCAGTATTTATTACAAGGGAAAAGATATTTTAACCTATAATCCATTAGAGCTGCGCAGAAAGGTTGGGTATGTGCTGCAAAAACCGTATCTTTTTGATGGAACGGTGGAAGATAATTTGCGTTATACATATACTGTCGGGAAGAAGCAGGCTGATATAACGGAAATAAAAAGTTATTTAGCAAAACTAAATTTGCCGGTAGCCGTACTCCCAAAAAGCAAGACTGAACTTTCGGGGGGAGAACAGCAAAGAATTGCCTTTTTGCGATCCTTACTCGCCAGACCCGATATTTTGCTGCTGGATGAAGTATCAGCAGCCCTTGATGAAGCTAATACATTGCTGCTGGAAGCTTTGCTTAAGGAAGAGGCAGCTATATCTGCACTTAGCGTAATGTTTGTTTCCCATAATGTCCAGCAGCTGCAGCGTTTGGCCCATGCCATACTCTATTTAGAGAACGGGCAACCCTGTTTTTATGAGCAAGCAAAGGACTTTTTTGCCAAGGGGGAACTACAGCATGAGTAATTTATCGCTAGCTTTAACCTTTAGCCTGGTTGCACTGGCCTTGGTAATATCCTATAAAGAAAAAATCGGCCTTGAAAAAGATATTTTAATTGGCAGTATCCGGGCAGTAGTGCAGCTGTCGATTATCGGTTTTGTGCTCAAATACATTTTTCAGTTAAATAATATATGGTTTACCAGTCTAATCTTGCTGTTTATGATTTATAATGCGTCCACGGTAGCGGCCAAGCGAGGCGCCGGTATTGGCAAGGTACAAACTATTTCCTTTGCCGCCATCCTTATTGGTTTGGTAATTACCTTAGGCGGTCTCTTAAGTTTTCATGTGCTCTCTTATCAGCCTAGCGAAGTCATTCCGGTCAGCGGTATGGTGGTCGGTAATTCCATGGTAGCGCTAGGTCTTTTATACCGTAATCTTATAGCTTTGTTTGCGGATAAACGCGAAGAAGTCGAAGTAAAACTTTGTTTGGGGGCCAGTCCTCACGAGGCTTCGAGAAATCTGATTCGCGATAGTATCAAGACAGCTATGCTGCCAACCGTTGATTCTATGAAAACCGTCGGCATTGTACAGCTGCCTGGGATGATGACAGGACTTATTTTGGCGGGCGCTTCGCCGGAACTCGCCATAAAATATCAGATAATGGTGATGTTTATGCTGACAGGGGCGGTGGCTATTTCAGCTTTTGTGGCCAGTTTCTTTGCCTATCAGGGCTTTTTTAGCAGACATGCGCAGTTTGTGAAATAAGGGGCTATATGAAAGGCAAAACAGCCTGCCTAAGTCAAACGACTTAAGCAGGCTGTTTTGCTTATTTTTAACAATTTTTTCTTAATTATTCTTGATGAGCAAAATCTATAATGGAGAGAATTGTATTGAAATTAGTGGTGCGGAAAATGTATCCGTAAGTACCTAGTCTGCTTGTCAAAGCAGCCGGAACTGTCCTTTGCTGCAGTAATAGGTGACCATAGGTTGATAGAATTTCCTCGTGAGAGTGAGCATAGTGATCGTCTTGACGCCGACCGATATATAGGCAGTGATATTGCTCAGCTGGCGTAAGGCTTACAGGACTCCCGCTGATGGCACTCGCCCACTCGGCATAGATATTAAAGTCATTGGCATAATTAAAGATATCCGGTGTAAAATCACTGCTTGGACAAAGTTTGATATCTAGTGCAATAAGCTTTTTCCGGGCGGTGCGGAGAAATTGAATAGTGAAGAAGGAACCTTGTACCTGCGCTGCTTGTAAGATATGCTGACCAACTTTTTCAATATCAGCAGGAACCTCTAAGAGCGAGTAGTGATAAGGTGTTAGTTCAGGCAGCAAGGCAGAATTTTGGCCGCTTTGCTGGTGTACGGTCTGAAATACAATTTGGCCGCTGCTGTCGGTTAACCCTTCATAGGAATAGAGCGCGCCTTCCACTACTTCTTCTAAAGCAAAGGTCGTATTTGGTTTACTGGCAAAAAAGGCGGACAGCTCCTGCTCGTTTGTTAGTAAGCAGCTTCTTTCAGACAGAGTCGTATTGTCAGCCTTAGCTAATACCGGATAACCCACTTCATTTACAAAAGATTGCCCATTTTCCGGTGTGTCTGCTAAGATACTGCGTAAGACGTTGGCTCTGGCTTTGCGAAATAATTTTTTATGAGCCAGACTGCTGCTGAACTCTTCTAGCGTGGACTCATTAATGCCTGGAATATTAAAATCGGTACGAAGGCTAGCTTGTAATTCCAGTAAGTGGTAGTTTAGGCTTTCCAGACGGTCAATTTTTCCATAGTGATAGGTAAAGTACGCAGCCGCACGAAATACCTGTGCGTAATCACTGATGTTATCTACTTTATAATACTCATCTAATGCTTGAGTCAGTTCAGGCAGTAATGTATCATAATCCGTATCGCCGATCCCCAGCACATTTATGCCATGTTTTCGTAACGCTTGACAAAACAGATAGTGATTTTGCGAAAACTCAGGCGCCAAGAAAATAATGTTCATGATTACCTCCTCGTTATTTATAAAAATTAAACTGATAGAGTGGGCTAGTTAACAAACTAAGAAAACGCAAGCTTGTAATTTAGGCAATTATATAAAATCGTTCTGCATAAACTCGGAAATTCCTTCTAAGAATGTCAAAATATCAAATGCATTTACAATAAAAGGGAGAGCGATTGTGTAAATATAATTTTTAGCAAAACGGTAATTTTAATCCAGGTTAATTAGCAGGAAAATTTATCGTTTTGTAGAATGCACACAAAAAGGTGTATAGTCGATGCGGTGTACGTTGCCGCAGGGGCTTTGTAGGAGAAGAAACCATTAGTATGTTTTGATAATTTATAACAAAGGGCAGAGCTGTACCTAGTGAGATTTTTTGCAAAATTTTGCGAATTGCAGTCTGTCAAATCTTTTTCCTGTATTATTAGAGAAGAGCATGGGCAAATTTACTACAAAACTTAAACTAAAAAAATAGTTGAAGAGAGGGAAAAATATGAAAAAAGGCATTGCCGTATCACCAGGAATTGTAATTAGCAAAGCATTGGTATTAAAAGAAGAAGTGGTTGATTTAAATACCAATGCCATCAGTGAACAAGCTATAGCAGGGGAGATTTCCCGTCTTGAGGATGCCCTGAAAAAATCCGCGCTGCAAGTTGCCAAAATAGTCGAAAAGGCCTTGGAGGAATTGGGCGCCGAGAAAGCACAAGTATTTGAAGCACATAAAATGCTCTTGGATGACCCGGTGCTTAAAGATACGATTACTGAAAAAATAAAAAAAGAAGGCATTAGTGCCGATTATGCTACGCATAAGGCTGTAGAAGAGTTAAAAGTAGTATTTGAAATGATGGATAGCGAGTATATGCGGGAAAGAGCCGCAGATATTAAAGATATCGGGCAGAGACTGATTAACAATATCGTAGGTAAGGAGACAATTGATTTGGCGGTGCTAAATGAAGATGTTGTCATCATTGGCAAGGATCTGACGCCTTCTGATACCGCCTCAATGGATAAAGCCCGGGTCAAAGGCTTTGCCACGGAAATTGGCGGACGGACTTCGCATACCGCGATTATTGCCCGTACTTTAGAAATACCGGCTGTGGTAGGCTGCGGACAGCTGCTCGATGAAATCAAGACAGGTGATACTGTTGTTATTGACGGCAGCACCGGCGAAGTATGCATAAATCCGGCGCAGACAGAGCTTGACGAATACAGCAGAAAGGCCGCAGAGTTTCAGGCACGCAAAGAAAAGATGAAAGCACTCAAAGCCCTGCCTCCTGAGACTACCGACGGACATAGAGTAGAACTGGCCGGCAATATTGGCAAACCTGAGGATGTTATTCCTGTGCTGGAAAATGGTGGGGAAGCAGTTGGATTATTTCGTACCGAGTTTTTATATATGAACAGAGAGAATTTCCCGAATGAAGAAGAACAGTTTATGGCCTATAAAAGTGCGGCTGAGCGTATGAGTGGGCGTCCGATTATTATACGGACGCTTGATATTGGCGGTGATAAACATCTGCCGTATCTTGAGCTGCCTGAAGAAGCCAATCCTTTTTTAGGGTATCGCGCTATTCGCATTTGCTTAGAGCAGACCGATCTTTTTAAAACTCAGCTCAAAGCCATTTTGCGCGGCAGTGCTTTTGGCAAACTTAAGGTAATGTTTCCGATGATTTCTGGAATTGCTGAAATCAGAAAGGCCAAAGCCGTGCTGGAAGAGTGCAAAATCGAGCTTAGGAGTGCGGGCGCTGCTTTTGATGAAAATCTTGAAGTTGGCATCATGATTGAAATTCCGTCAGCGGCCATGATGGCAGATCAGCTGGCCAAGGAAGTGGATTTCTTTAGTATCGGCACTAATGATTTATGTCAGTACACGCTGGCTGTAGATCGCATGAATGAAAAAATTTCTGATTTGTATGATCCGCTGCATCCGGCAGTTCTCCGGCTCATTAAAAAGGTTATTGATGATGGACACAAAGAAGGTATTATGGTCGGGGTATGCGGGGAAATGGCATCCGGTGTAGAAAATGCGCTTATTTTATTAGGTATGGGACTTGATGAATTCTCAATGAGTGCGGTTGCTATACCGTATGTTAAAGAAGTTATTCGTAATATCAGTCTGGTTAAGGCTCAGGAAATATTAAACAAGTGTCTGCAAATGGAAACTGGCGCACAAATAAAAGAGTATATTCAAAATGAAATGAAATCGTTTTAAAATTGAACTGATGTCTGATAAAAAGGGGTGTCTCAAATGAGGCGCCCCTAATTTTATGAAAAGGGACTAGTATTTCTCAATAATTTATGCGTATTTAAAAAGTCGTATAATATTTTCAAAATAAATGATATACTATAGTGGTGGTAAATTTTAGAAATCACTCTATTTCTTAGTAAGGGAGATATTTATGCAAACTATTATAAAGCATTTGGTTACTAAGGTTTTATTAACCGGTATTTTTGCGTTATTGCCATTTTTGCCTATTACGGGCTATGCCTTACAAGTCGATGTCGTAGGTGATGACGGAGTATCCGCTAGGACACTTACGGAGGTTAGGGCTGAGATTGCGATGGTGGATCAGTTCTATCATGATTACTACGGTCTGGATATTGATTATCCAATTAGGCTTGTTTTGGCTTCAGATAAAGAAAAGTATATTACAGCAATGATGGATGAATTTGGTATGACTCAGGAAGAGGTAGAAAAGTATCATTATAACAGCGACGGATTGACGAGCGGGCGTACAATTGTCTCAAATTTAGCGTCGTGCCCGAGCCGGGGCTTGCGGCTAATAAATATCGCTCATGAGCTGACGCATCAATATCAAAGATCGCTTTGCGGTAGCTATAATGCGTATGAACTGCGATGGCTGTCTGAGGGAACGGCAGATGTAATGGCATATAGTGTGCTATCATTAAATGGCATGTTTAGTTTAAATGTTCATAACAAAAAGTGTATGGAAACACTGCAGGCTGTACCACAGATACCTAAACTTGCCAGGCTTGGCCGTGTTCAGGACTGGGTGAATTCAGCAAACACAACAGGCTTGGCCGTAAATTACCTTACATCAGATGCGGCAGTCATATATCTTATCGGCAAGGTTGGTTATACGCCGATGTTTACATATTTTCAGCTGCTTGGCGATACACGAGATGTTCATCAGGCCTTTGCGCAGGCCTTTGGCATGAATTTAGAAGATTTTGAAGAAGAATTTAACGAATACTTGGCAGATAAGGGGATTAATAATTAAATTTTAACTGGCAACAGCACAGATAGAATGGTAAAATCTTAGTAAAAGTAATGAAAAGAGGTGTAGTATGAAAAAATTTGTGCTATTGGTGTTAACCTGTTGTTTCGTATTGGGATTTAGCGGTATGGCCTCAGCTCACGAAGTCGAGTTTGTAAATCGTACGAATTTTCACTGGGTGGGATTTTACATCGATTATGATGGGCATGGACATCATTGGGGGGACGATCTAATAAGCGGTTCGGTAGATCAAGGTGAATCGCTGACTGTTGATGTGCATCGCGCTCATAGCAGGTTATTTAAGATCAAGATTGTGGAAAGAAGACACGGTAGATTATATGAAGTTGTCTGGCATGATGTAGATTTGGAAAACGCTAACAAAGTAGTTATGCACTATAATCGTGAAACTGGCCTGACCAGCTATCGTGTAATCAGAGATTAAGATATGATAGAGAACTGCTGTCACTATTTGATAGCAGTTCCTTTTCTTTTTTATTAAGGGTAATTAAAATATATACTTGATAACAGGAT
>JAJFUN010000179.1 GCA_021372375.1 Pelosinus sp.
CTGCAATCGTTAGACTGCAATAGACCCATCCGAATGTTCCCCGGGGAAACGCTCCGGCACCCCCAGCAGTCTTAGCTCGACAGCCATACATCCCTTTCGACCACACGACAACAGTTGGGCTGCCGTACAGCCTTGGGAGACATATAACCATCTGCCCGCCGACCACTACCGAGCCTTAGGAAACTGCTGCAAAGGCTTCATCTGCGTTGTTGCTCCTCAAATGCTCACTACAACGTACCTATCAGTACGCCTCCGCTGCGCTTTTCGTCGCGCCTAGCATCTAAAACCTTTGCAGCAGTTTCCTTGAGACCCGATAATAATCTTTGGCCGACCAATGCCGAACACCTTTAGATATCCGACACCAATCTTGGCTCGACTATTACAGACCCTTTACGTAGATTATTATGGGCGGAATTTGTGTGTGGCATACATGGAAATATATATAAAAACATAGCATATAATATTAAGTCAATTTGCTTTAAAAATTTGTGTTATTGATATATAAACTAAAGAATGATACGATAAAGATAAGGAAATACTTAATATATTAAGCAATACTAAAGGAAGGTGAGTTTATGGCTGCGAATTTACGCGAATATCCAGTTGTCACAGGTAAGGACGCACAAAGGCTGCTGGCTAGAATCGAGAAAAATAATAATAATATTAAAAAAATAGTAGCTACCAAACTCAACAGCCTAAAAAATGCGTGAAGCTATTTTTAACCCTTCAGATGTAATTTTGAAGGGTATTATTGAGTCCAATCTTAATCATATAAAGGCTTTTACTTGCGGCAATGGGTCTATGGATAACTTTTTGCAATGTGAAGCATATATAGCGTGCTTAGAACGGGAAGCAAGCACTACGTTAGTATATTATAAGGAAGAGCTGGTTGCCTATTTTACGTTACAACGAGCAGAGCTTAAAATTCAGCTTGACGAAAATGTACAGCAAAGTAGAGACGGATTAAGCTTGGCGCGACTTGCCGTAGATGAAAATTTTCAAGGGCATGGTATTGGTACTTATATTATTGAGCGTATAAAGGAAATTGCCTATATGGTCAATGAGCGGTTTATTCAGACTGATGCCGTTTATGAAAAGTGGGAATGGTATCAGGCTAGGGGCTTTGAGTATGTTATCGAAGATGAAATTAATCCAACGAATACCGATGGTTTGGTTTATATGTTGATGGATTTATATAATGAAGCATTAATTGATAAGTTTTTTGATGAATAGGTAACTTAAATGGGGCTGAGTTAGCGACGAAGAAGGTGTCGCTAACTCCGTCCCTCTGAATTTGGTCATCTAAAATATATTGCATAAATCTGTCTTGCATCGTACAATATATTGTACAGGAGGCGGTTTTGTGATAGCTGTAAATTATTCGAACGTCAGAAGTAATTTTAAGGCGTATTGTGACAAGGCGAATAATGATCTTGAAACCATTGTTATTACTCGCAAGCAGGGCGGTAATGTTGTCATGCTGTCTGAAGATGAATACAATAATCTGATGGAGAATCTCTTTATTAGAAGCAATAAAAAAACGTATGAGCGGCTTATCGAATCAATGGCTCAATTGAAAAAGGGGAAATTCCAGGCTAGAGAATTGTCCGATGAATAAAATTTTTACGGACATTGCCTGGGAAGACTATACCTATTGGCAAATTACTGATAAAAAGCTTCTCAAAAAAATCAATCTGCTTATTAAAGATATTGAACGCAGCGGCAATGAAGGTTTGGGCAAGCCTGAACCGCTCAAATACGAATTAGACGGCCTGTGGAGCCGTCGGATCTCGCCCGAGCACAGGCTGGTTTATAGATTCGATGACGAAAATATTTATATACTGCAATGCCGCGGTCATTATGATTGATTATGCAAAAGGTGCTAAGAAGTTCTTAAATTAGGGATACGGTCTGGATAAGATAAAGGCTGGCTGACTTTTACAGAAAAATAAAAACCCGCAAGAATTTAGGGGGACGGAGTATGCGACACAGCAGGTGTCACTAACTCTGTCCCCTAAAATTACCTATTTTTTAGAAAATGCCAAGGGGATGGACGGTGTGACAATCTTTTATGTCAATAAACACGCACATTACCACATGCTAAGAACGGGAAAATACTTTTTTAAAAAAGTTTTTGGCAAAATAATTATTCTGTCAGCAGAGAGCATTTAAAGACAGGATAAATGAGGCAAAGAGATTTAATATAGAAGTAGAGAGGAGAACTTTATGGATTGGCTGCATGCTATGAATGAGGCGGTAGATTATTTAGAGGCTAATATTACAGAAAAGCTTGATATAGAGAAAGTAGCAAAGCTTGCCTTATCGTCACCATATCACTTTCAACGTATGTATCATATGATCACAGGTATCACAGTAGCTGAATATGTACGGCGTAGAAGGCTGACTTTGGCGGCGCAGGATATTATATCCGGTGAAAAAGTAATTAATGTAGCTTTTAAATACGGCTATGAGACGCCTGAAGCGTTTACAAAAGCTTTTGGAAAAATGCACGGGATGAGTCCTACGGCTGCGCGCGAGTTGGGAGCAAGTCTTAAGGCATATCCTAAGCTTTCCTTTCACATATCAATAAAAGGAGAAAAAGATATGAATTATAGGATTGTGGATAAAGAGAGTTTTATCGTAGTAGGTAAACAAAGACGAATATCTATGGCAGACGGAAAAAATTTTGCGCAAGTGCCTGCATTTTGGCAGGATTGTATGAATGATGGCTCTTATGAGTGGATTTGTGAAAAGGCAGGCGAGCTGGGGGTTTTTGGTGTAAGCAAAGATTTTGATAAATATAAAGATGAATTTAACTATATGATAGCTGTTGAAAATATTACAGAAGATCTTCCAGAGGGCTATATTTCGGTTCAAATACCTGCGGCCATGTGGGCTGTGTTTGAATCAATTGGAGCATTGCCGCAAGCGGCTCAAGAGCTTACTCGCAGAATTTTTACAGAATGGCTGCCCTCTACGGGATATCAGCATGCCTGTGCACCGGAACTAGAGATTTACCCGCAGGGGGATATGTACTCCAAGGATTATCGCTGCGAGATTTGGCTTCCGATAAAAAAATGACATTTGCAGAATATTCGTTACGCGGAATGTTCTGGGGTATAATTATCAGCAGCAAGTTTGCTGCAACAAAGGACAGATTAAAGAGGGGCGGGGTTAATGACAATGATGTGTCACTAGCTCCGTCCCTTTTATTTTTGAAAGCTTTTAACCAATATCTCCCTTGCTAAAGGCTATGCTTGACCCACAACACTTACAGAATATGTAATGCATAAAATAACCTGCAAACTGGAATTCGTTATTCTATATTTTCCATTTATTAGATTCGTTGTGGTCTTAAAACGGTTCAAAAATTACTGCCAGAGCGGCTGAGGTAGTTTGCTTTAGCAGCCTGCCTCCTGGATGCAATCCCTCGCCAATTCAGAGATAGGCAGGCTTTACTAAAAGTCCCCTCTGGAGAGGGGTGGCGCGTTAGCGACGGGGTGTGTTGCCTTTGTATTTCGAGTCAACTATATATTTGCTAATGGGCTTTTGTCGGTGAAAATCATACCCCATATATGAGTGTTTCAAATGCTGCCAAAGTAATATTTCAGATAAGGTACTGTTTTTTCGCAAGTCCCGTGCCAGTTTTTTTAGAATCGGGTCATATGCAAGTTTGTTATAATACAAAATGGTTACTCCCTAATGGCAAAATACAACACACCCCGTCACTCCGTGCCACCCCTCTCGAGAGGGGACTTGAGAAAAACACGCCTAATTGGAGGAAGTGATGGGGCATAAAGCGGTTTGAAAAATTCCGGCAGAGCGGCGAAAAAGCTTGAATTACTTATTACCATTTACCGTTAATGGTAATAAAATACGTTACAAATTATAATTTTTTGAAGTCTCGAAAATCCGCTATTTTTAAAGCTTACATCTTTTCGGATTGTAATGGTAACGTTGTGGGTCAAGCATAGTGCTAAAGGGGGATGTCACAGCAGTGACAGGGGGATTGCAAGACAAGCGACAAAGAAAAAACAGAACAAAATCGGATACAAATCCCTCCGGCACTATCGCGCCACCTCCCTTTGACAAGGGCGGCATGGGATGAAGGCACACACTTGCAAATTATATTTAATTCAATATAGGCTTATGATTTTGGGATGGACTTTGTGTTCTTAATGACCTAAAAAAGGGCGTCGCTTTTGCGACAGCCCTTTGGTACGCCTACTAATATAAAGTAAAGAGCCCGCAATAATCTACGCTACAGCCAATACCGATCATTACATACCTATACGCAAACTTTCGCCTACGCACAAGCATTACACCACCGATACTGACCTTTGCTCGACTACT
>JAJFUN010000198.1 GCA_021372375.1 Pelosinus sp.
ATAATCTGCTCTTTTAAACCAATCTTGTACTGTCAGTGTTTCTCCGCTTTCTTTGTTCCTGAATACCAGATTGGTCCCGCTAATTAAATACTCCAGCGAATCTTTCGTGACTCCTTCGCCAAATTTTACTGTATCTTGTCCTGTTGAACTAACTGGTTCATAGGCTCTTATTGTATCGTTGCCTACCCCTTTTCCCCAAATGTATGTATCCGCTCCGTCTCCGCCTTCTAGATAGTCGTCTCCAGACCCGCCATCTAGTACGTCATTGCCTGCTCCACCATACAATTGGTCGTTTCCGGCCTCTCCGTTTAGCTTGTCATCTCCGTTAGATCCGTACAGTGTATCGTTTCCTGTTCCACCATGCAGAACATCGTCAACTCTGTCAGCTATTTGCGCCCTAGTTAATGTAGTACCGTCAGCAAAACAAATTGCATCCATTTTGTAATAATCGCTTACGTACCAATTTTTTATGGTCAAAGTCTCGCCTGTCTCTTTAATGTATACTGCTACATCTTCTCCTCTTTTTACAAATTCAATCGAATCTTTAGTAATACCAGCACCTAATTGTATAACAGATCTTCCACCATTTTCATCTTGGGAAAGATAGGTAGTAGTAGCAACATTACTAATTGTGTCATTTCCATCGCCTTTACCCCAAATGTAAGTCACATTCCCATTGCTGGCTCCGTCACCCCATTTATGTTCGTATGCGCCTTTACAACCATACAATGTATCATCGCCAGCTCCGCCAGCTAAGACCACATTACCGCCATCAGCATAAAGAGCATCATTACCCGCTCCGCCGATAACCACATCGTCAGATCCATCGCTATATAATGTGTCATTATTAGCGGTACCGGCAATTGCGGTTCTTCCTGCGGAATAAATAGCTAACGCTAAATCTTCACTCTGATTAGCAAAGTATTCACCAAAGCTAACATATGATTGATAATCAAGAGAAGACAAACCGATTGCCCATGCTGCATTAGCAAATCCAGCCAACTCTTCTTTGCCTTTATTATAGTCACTTATTATATCACTCTGAATTTGCTTTTGAGCAGCTGTCATATCCAGCACAATATTACCTGATTGATCCTTTGAAACACTTATATTGTTGAAAAGATTAGCCAAATGGGTTTGAGCCATTAGCCATCCATTATAATATTCTTTTACATTATTATATTTAGCCACCAATAAAGGTCCAGCCCAGACATTAGGATTTGATCCTTGTACCCCAGTGAATTCTTGACCATATAATTTTTCCAAAACTCCTAATTGCCGAGCGTCAATATAAGAACCTCGACTGGTAACAGCAATATTCTCACTGCCAGTCCACTGATACAGAATCTGATCCACAATACTACTTCGCACATTTGCATCTTCTTCTGATGCAAATGACTCAATTAGACTTTTTAGTGTCCCACTAGTATCACGCACCATGGCCTGCCAGCTATTATAGACAGTTCCATGGCCGGGCATGTAAGCCATTTGCGCTATATCATCCGGTACATCAATTATTTCCGTTGCTATTGTATTGGCTGTATTAGTTTTAAAGAAATAATCTCCCATTTGCCCATTTGTGCCATCTTGCTTTGTGAAGCTTCCCAGCATTGTCTGGGTATTACCCGAACTATCTGTAATATTTGTTTGTACAGTAGATAGGTTTAAAGATGTAATACCCAGCTGATCAAGAGTATAAAGTCCGCTGGTTCCGTCAGAATTTTCGGCATATACTTTAAGCTGGCTCCACACAGCATCGCTTGAATCTATTTTGCCGTCACTATTAGTATCAAATGACGCAAGCGCCTGAAAACCATTCAAAGCAATCGTTCCATTGGACAATACTGTACCATTGCCCAATAGCTCTTTCCCACTGACTTCTCCATCACTATTTGCATCTAATACCAATATGCCTTCACCGGCTGTAATCCAACCCGTTTTTTCAGCAAAACCATCCTCATTATAATCAACATACACATTGCTATTATTTATACTAGCAGTTTTTAATCCTGTACTACTTAGGTCGAGGACTATAGGATCAACATTGCCCGCCCAATCTAGACCGCCGTCACCGCCATCTCCACCGTCACCGTCACCGTCACCGCCATCTCCGTCGTCAAAAGGAATTCCAGGAGGAATAACACATGGTAAGCCTACCATTCGTGGATCACTATAGTCTATATTCTTATCATTACCACCTTCTTGTTCATTAATTTCTTTAATCTTATCAATCACAATATCTGTAGCTTTATTTACTGCGCTATTAATTTGATTCAAAATAATAGCAGTTATCACAACTTCTTTTGTTATATTTAAATCCCAACCAGCCATTTTATTACTCTCCTTTATAAACCAAATTTAATCAAAAAACATTACTTATTCCAAATATTTTTTATTAACAAACCACTTAGTAGATAACTTGGAATAAATATTACACTGCTAATTAAATTCTTAACGTTAAATATCCCCTCTTCCCACGTATAATTAAATCCTATTAACATACAAATAAGCGAATAAATTATATATCCAAGAAAATATGTTTTTAATTGAAAAATTATAAAACATTTCAAGAATATAGTTACCCCCTTTTTCAACATATTTTTTCTTTGAAAAAGAAACGGAGACGTCTGAAAGACGCGGGACGATAGATTGTGTAAAAAGCCCAAAACTGCTAACTGACGTTCCCTTTTTGTCAACTTTTTTATTACCACTCCACGAAAGATCACATTTACTCGTTCAATCTGTCAAATAGATAATCTCTTTTTTCCTTAAAGCTATGCAGTATAACAATAAAGGGAATTCCTACCAACACGGAGGGAGCGGAGGGTTGAGCTTTAAAAAAATTTAGTTTTTCAGCCCCTCCACCTTGGAGGGGCCACGGGCACAGGCTTTGCGTCTCAGCACAATTATCCATAACAATCCTTCAAAATCCTGTGCAAGTTTGGTAATGTTTCAATAAGAGTCCCCATATCCTTGAATATTTAGCCGAATTAACAATAAAAAACCACCCTCCTTCCTTAAAATTAAAGAACTGGGCGGTTACACTACTAGCTCCTAGCAGTCCAAGTGTCCAAATATAGGCTGCCATTCATTGCTTCCTTTTCTACCTATTAAATGTGTCTGTACTAATATTGACTAATACCAGTCTTCCTAGCTTGCTATTTAGTCACTGTAAAATTTGAAGACCTCTTAAGGTTATATATAACTTACATTCTACATATTTCTTTTAAATCCTTTATTTGTATTTTTTGTTTTTTAAAACCTAAAAACAAAAACATCGCTACTTACTATATAAAATGCATTAAATATTTGGCGCGAAGGTTTTAACTTCAAAGCCAAATTCCCCGTGCTAGGAGCTCTGTGTCGCTTCTTAGCAAAATTCTTTTGTGCGTTAAATATATATACCTAACCCATTTAAAATTGCACTAATGTTCTTAAGAAAAATTCCCAAAAATGCATGGATAGCAAATGAAAGAACTTCTGCTGGATATAACAGCAAAGTCCCTTGTCTACAGTCTGAAACAGACTTTTCAGGCTGTCTTTCTTATTCCCAATGATCAGTCTATTATAACCGTCCAATAATACGGTATATAAAAATAAAGCCAAACCTGATATATAATGATCACCAAGTTTGGCTTTATTTGCAGATCCACATCACGATGGACACCCTTGCTATTCAGCTCTGTTCCCACTACTAAACCCTTAGCGGACTTTCACCGCCAAGTTACGCCCATGCGGGGCGAACAACGAAAACGACCGTGGCAGAATTTTCTCTGCCACGGTCGTTTTCGTTTGCATTCTTATTACCAAAATACACTTACTAAAATATATCCCACTACACACCCAGTAGCTACACCAATAAAGCCTGGTATAATAAAGCTGTGATTAATGATAAACTTGCCAATCTTGGTTGTACCGGAACGGTCAAAGCCAATACAGGCCAAATCACTTGGATATGTTGGCAATACAAAGTATCCGTAAATAGCCGGGAAGAAAGCTACCATGATTTTCGGATCAACCCCCAGGCTTACACCAAGCGGAGCAATTGCAGCCAAGGCTGCGGCCTGACTATTAACAAACTTGGAGGTTAAGAACATAACTATCGCATATGTCCAAGGGTATATTTTTACGACATCCGATAAAGATGCTTTGATTTCCTTCATATGTGCCGCAAAGAAGGAATCAGCCATCCAGGCAATACCAAACACTGAAATAATAGCCACTGCGCCGGCTTTAAATACATTGCCGTTTGGCACTTCCTGCGGTTTAACTTTACACACAATCAGCATAATAGCACCCGCAACAAGCATGAGCATCTGAATTACATAGGTCATGGACAGCGCCTTCATCTTGCCTGGGGTACCAAACCACGGCCGGAATGACTCAGAAGAGCCAAGGATAACAACTAATGCAATAGCCGCAAAGAATATCCATGTAGCCCAGTAGGCTTCTTTTGGGAAAACCTTATTAAGCAGTGTCTGAGATTCGCCGTAAATATAAGCCTTTGCTTCCGGATCTTTGAGTTTTGCCTGAAAATCAGGATCCTTATCAAGCGGTTTGCCGCGGCGCATACTCCACAGGGCTGCCATAACTACACCACAAAAAGATGCTGGAATGGAAATAGACAACAGCTCAACAACACCGATAGGTTTACCTACACCATGGGCTGCCGCCAAAATAGATACCATCGATACTGCCGCTACAGAAACCGGCGAGGCGCAAATGCCCATCTGAGAAGCTACAGAGGCGACTGCCATCGGACGTTCCGGACGAATATTTTGTTTAATCGCAATATCATATATAATAGGGAACATAGTATACACTACATGTCCTGTACCGCATAAAAAGGTCAAAGTCCAAGTAGTAACAGGCGCGAGTACGGTAATAAAAGCCGGATGACGGCGCAGCACCTTTTCGGCGCACTGCATCATAACATTTAGTCCACCGGCTGTCTGAAGTACTGAGGCGCAGCCAATAACCGCCAAAATGGTAAGCATTACATCAATAGGCGGTACACCTGGTGCAATATGAAACACAAAAGTAAGAATAAAAAGGCCAACACCACCAATTAGACCAAGCCCCATACCGCCATACCGCGTACCTACCAATAAGCAGCCCAGTATAACTAAAATTTCCAAAACAATCATTAAAATTTTTCCCTCCCATTTCCTTTATATAAGCTAACCGAAAACCACGGTAGTATTTCTTAATGACCCCCTTCTGCTGCAATTTTCTATAAAGATTAAATTACGCAATTCAACGAAAATCTATTAAATCCCTGCTGAATTTTGTCAATATCTAGCTTTCTTTAACTTCTTAACACTTTTTTAAATTACTAAATCAATTCATAAAAAAGCCCTGTAGAATTGTTACCAATTCTACAGGGCTTTCGTTAATTAACTTAAGGTTTAATTGTGGCCTTAAAAGCTTGCTTGCCATCTTTCATTTCAATAATAACGGCACTTTTCACCGCATCATGTGTGGCATTCAAGGTAGTAGATCCGGTAATAGCCGGGAAATCCTTTGTGGCTGCGAGCGCCTCCCGGATTTTATCCGCTTCAACACTACCCGCCTTCTTAATTGCTTCAATCAATACATTAGCGGCATCATACCCAAGTACTGCCAAAGCATCAGGCACTTGTCCGTATTCTTTTTTATAGGCTTCCACAAACGCCTGCGATACCGGGTTGGTATCTTCCACCGAATAGTGGTTGGTAAAATAAGTATTATTGAGCGCCGCCGCTCCGGCTACTTCGACCAGCTTAGGAGAATCCCAGCCGTCTCCACCAATGATTGGCACGGTAATCCCCAATTCACGCGCCTGTTTTACAATTTTACTTACTTCTTCATAATACCCAGGCACATAAATTACTTCCGGATTTGCCGCTTTTACTTTAGTAAGGATTGTTTTGAAATCCTGGTCCTTTTGCAAATAGGCTTCTTCACCCAGCACACTGCCGCCGCCGTTAATCAAGGCTTCTTTGAAGAAACTAGCCAAACCTTTACTATAATCACTGCTGTTATCCACTAAAATTACAGCATTTTTCAGTTTTAACGTATTCAAAACAAAATTGGCGCCAACTGTACCCTGGAAGGGGTCAATAAAACATACCCTAAAGGTATAATTCTTTACTTTGCCTGAATCATCAACTGTTACTTTCGGATTGGTAGCGCCAACTGCCAAGAAAGGCATTTTGCTGGCCTCGGCTACACTGGAAGCTGCAATAGCATTGGAACTTGAGAATACTCCTGTTACCGCAGCGACTTTATCCTGCGTTGCCAGTTTGGTCATGGCATTAGCCGATTCGGAAGGTTCACTCTTATTATCAGCCACAACAGCCTGAATTTGTTTACCAAGTACCCCCCCTTTGGCGTTGGCCTCCTTGATTGCCAGCTTAGCACCATTGGCTGCTGAAGTACCAAATGTAGCGTTATTGCCTGTCATTTCGTCTAATAGACCGATACGAACTTCATTGGATGATGCACCACCACATCCCGCTAGTGTACCCGCCATCATTACTACAAAAATCAATACTGCAAAAAACTTCGAACTTGCCTTACTCATAATTTCCTCCTCTTGCACGGGATTATCCCGCTGTATATTCACACACTACATGCACAGCATACATTTGTACGCTATAGTTCTACATTATATTATGTAACTTTTTATTTTTCAAGAGGTTTTTCACTAATATTACTAAATAATTTAACTTTTTGTACTCTATCAAGAGACACAGGCCGTATTTGTCTATTTTTTAAATAACTCCAGGCCACTCACAATAATCGATACTAGACCTCCGGCAATTAGCGGCCCCACTGCCAGTCCGCGGAAAAAGCAGACACCGACAATCGTACCAACCACCAACGCCGTCACTGCTTCCGGCGTGTCTTTCATAAAGGGCACGCCTCGTCCAGCTACCCAAGCAACAAAAATGCCAACCACAACAGCGATTAGCCCTGGCGACGATTTGAATGTGCTAACAATTCCATCCATATCAATACGTCCCCCGGCAATAGGCGCCAGCACCGCCATTGTCAAAATTATAATTCCAATATTAATGCCATGACTTTCAATGAACGGAAACCACGCATCAAATCCCAGCAGTTTAATCAGCAGCAATAGCATTGCTGCAACAGATACGGTCTGGTTGTTGCCAATTACCGACAAGACAATAATAATTAATATAGGCAAATTATCCAAATTCATTTAACTACCCCTTTACATGACCCATTTATTTGCAATCCTTTTTTCATTTATCATAACAATTCCCCCGTCCCATAGACCATAAATATCACCATTTATTCCCAGCGTCAATATTTTCACCTTATGCGCATGGCTTCCTGAATAATTCCGGCTACTTTCTGCACACCCTGAATAATTTGTTCCGCACAAACCACGGCAAAACTCAGCCGCAAAAAGCGGTCAGGCGCATGGCGAGGAAAAAAGGCATCACCTGGCGTAATCAGCACCCCTTGCTGCAGTGCCTTGGCTGCAATCTTCCGCCCGGAAATGCCGTCCGGCAATTCAAGCCAGCACGTCATTCCGCCCAGCGGCCGGTTTATCACTACTTCGACCGGCATAAACTGTTCGAGGGTAGCTAAGGTTGTCTGATACCGCTCTAAATAAATACGCCGCAGCGCCGCAATGTGATTTTGCCAGATTCCTTTGCGCAAATATAAATCAAAAGCCCTTTGTGTAAGACCTGACGTAGAAATATCCGAATTATGCTTTACCGCCAGCGTCCTGGCGACCAAATGCGGCGGCATAAGCAAAAAAGCCAGCCGCAGTCCTGGCATGAAAATCTTAGAAAAGCTTTTGAGGTAAATAACCCGCTGCTCACGATCCAGTGCCTTTAAGGGAGCCAGTGCCGTAGCAGAAAAGTCAAGTTCACTGATATAATCGTCTTCAAGCACCAGCGCACCATAGCGTCTGGCCAGACCAAGCAGACGATTTCGTTTAGCCACAGAATAAGAATAGCCTGTCGGATTTTGCAAATTAGCCATTACATAAATAAGCTTGGGCCGAAAGCTGCGGATTTTATTTTCTAAATCCGCAATATCCAGTCCATCACATTCCATATCAATATCCACAATCTTGGCTCCCCGCGAGCGAAACGCAGCAATAGCACCAGGATAGGTAGGGTTTTCCGTAAACACATAATCGCCAAAATTCAAGAGTGCCTTAGCCACAATGTCAATGCCCTGCTGCGCTCCTGATATAATCTGCACATTCTCAGCTTGCGCCTTAATGCCGTGCTGCTTTAAGTACTGCGAAATGGCCTGCCTGAGGGGATAAAACCCCTGGCTGTCCTGATAAGTAAACGCATTGCCCTGATCGCGGTCAAGTACTTCAATTAAAATATGTTTAAAATCGTCAATGGGCAGTAAGTCTGGCGGCGGCATAACTGTAGCAAAATCGATACAGTCGGCGCTGGGCTTTTCATAAAGCGGCGGCATCTCTGCCTCCGGCAGAGGAGCAGCCTCTTCTTCCAGGCTTTCAGTAATTTCCGCAACATAGCTGCCGCTGCCTGAACGAGAAAAAATATATCCGTTTTGCTCCAAAAGCTTGTATGCGCTGACCACTGTCCCAGGGTTGACCCCTAAAAAAGTGGCAAATTTGCGCACCGGCGGCAGCAAGTATCCATAGCTTAATTTTCCGTTTAAGATAAGTTCTCTAAGGGCATCATATAATTGGACATACAGTGCCATTTTGTTCCCTTTCGTTAATTGTATCGATACAAATTCAAAAAAATCCTGATTCATATTGATTTACCACTCCTGCATTGCTATAATTATAAAAATTTATTACCAAACAAAACTAATTGTATTGATACAATTAGTTTAGCAAAAAAATGTACACATGACAATTAGGAGGAGTAAAAAATGGAAAATCGTTATGAACTTAATAAAAACTTAGCCCAAATGTTAAAAGGCGGCGTCATTATGGATGTCACCAATGTAGAACAGGCCAAAATTGCCGAAACTGCCGGAGCAGTAGCTGTTATGGCGCTTGAACGCGTACCTGCTGATATCCGCAGGGAAGGCGGCGTAGCCCGAATGTCTGATCCTAAGATGATTCGCGAAATCAAAGAAACTGTATCCATCCCGGTCATGGCTAAAGCCCGCATCGGACATTTTGTGGAAGCGCAGATCCTTGAAGGCCTCGGCATTGACTATGTAGATGAAAGCGAAGTGCTTACGCCTGCTGATGATCTTTATCACATCAACAAGCATAATTTCAAAATTCCGTTTGTCTGCGGCGCAAGAAACCTTGGCGAAGCACTAAGACGTATCGGCGAAGGCGCTGCCATGATCCGCACTAAAGGTGAAGCAGGTACCGGCAACGTTGTAGAAGCTGTACGCCATATGCGCACCATGTCCGCTGATATGCGCCGCGTCAAAGCTGCGCCGAAAGAAGAATTAATGAGCCTCGCCAAAGAAATGAATGCACCATTTGATCTTATTGAATATGTATGGCAGCACGGCAAACTGCCGGTTGTTAACTTTGCCGCTGGCGGCATTGCTACCCCCGCTGACGCCGCACTGATGATGCAGCTTGGCTGCGATGGCGTATTTGTCGGTTCCGGCATCTTTAAATCAGGTGATCCTGCCAAACGCGCCAAAGCTATTGTCGAAGCAACTACCCACTTCACTGACGCTAAACTCCTGGCGAAAATCTCGGAAGATCTTGGCGAACCCATGGTCGGCATTGAAATTGACAAAATCGCACCAAACGAACGCCTGGCTGAACGAGGCTGGTAAGATGGTAAACATTGGAGTACTCGCACTGCAAGGGGCGGTACAAGAACATCTTGATTCGCTACAGGCATTGCCGGAAGTCAACGCTATACCCATAAAAAAGGCGGCCGAACTAGAAAATATTGACGGTCTGATCCTGCCTGGCGGAGAATCTACCACTATAGGCAAGTTATTAAACAAGTATGAAATCACTCCCGTACTTATCGAAAAAATCCACGCCGGCTTTCCGGTATGGGGCACGTGCGCTGGCATGATCCTCCTCGCTAAACACATTGCCGGAGAGGAAGATGCTCACCTTGGCGTCATGGATATCACCGTCCGTCGCAATGCCTACGGCAGCCAGTTAGACAGTTTTGTGGCAGAAATTATGCTGCCCGTAGTAAACAGCGCCCCCATTCCCTTGGTCTTTATTCGTGCTCCTTATGTAGAACAAGCAGCAAACAACGTAACTGTCCTTGCCGAGCTTTCAGGACATATTATCGCGGTGGAACAAAACAATCTTTTGGCAACCTCATTTCATCCTGAATTAACCAAGGATATAAGCTTTCACCGCTATTTTGTCAAAAAGGTTAAGCAGGCGTATTACGCATAGATATCCAAAACATAGAAAAATGCACCGCAAATGTTGTTTTCATCTAACATTTGCGGTGCATTTCATTATATTGCAGAAATCCCCACCCAGTTTGGGTTATCTGGAAAAATAGGAAGGAATTTATAATCCCTAGTCGAATTGTATAAAAAAACCAACTAAACCAAAAGGAGTGCTTACCGATGAAAAAACTTAAGTCAATAAAAATCTTTCTCCCCTTGCTCTTGTGCCTGTTATTTGCCGCAACTGCTCTGGCATCATCTATAGCAAACACCTCACAAAGCAATATTGTGCCGCCAGCCGAACTCAAATCCAACTATTACATAGGTGACGTTAATACACACGTATTTCACACCCCCTATTGTTCATATGCCCGCCGAATAAATACGTGTGATAAGATTACTTTTTATACAAGGCAGGAGGCTATAAACACTGGGTATGATCCTTGTGAACATTGCCATCCATAAAGGGTAAAGGAACGAGGCGAATTTTTGAGAAAACAGCTGCCTTCAGACAAATCCTACTAAAAATCATAAGGATCTACACCTTCAAAGTCATCGTCACTTAATTTTTCCTTTTCGTCAATCATGGCAAAAAAATAGTTAACAGTATCTACTAATGCTTTTTCAATAGTATCTCCGTAACCTACGCCAGGAAATGGAGAGCCCTCTTTATCCTTAAGCTGAAGATTAGTAAAACCAATAAAAGTACCATCTTGTTTTTCAAAAACTTTCACTTTGAATTTTGAATATGGCGTTTTTACTAATTCACCAACATTAAACTCGGCAACACATTTTTCAATGAAAGTTACATCTTTAATATCTAGCTGTTTCCAGTCTTCCATTTTATTCACTCCCACTTTTCGAGATTGTACCACCTTACTCTTTTATTATAAGACACTTAACGCAAAAACTATATGTAATACTAAAAAAGTTCTGAAGAATTCTTTGCCGAATTCTTCAGAACTTTTTTATTCTTTTAGCACAACCTGCCCTGACTTTAAACTTTCAGGCACATTAATAAGCCTTTGATTTGCTGAGCCGCGAAACATCAAATCATAGCTTTTTAAAGCCTCAACAAACTTCCCGTCAACCAGAACATCAATGTGTTGAAGAAATTCCTTGGCGGCAGGTTTAACAAGCAGTTCTTCAAAAGTAAACCCGGTATAACACCAAATATTTATGCCTTTTTCCTTTAATTTGCGCGCAATATAGGTACAACTCTCGCTCTGCAGTAAGGGATCGCCGCCGGAAAACGTTACACCTGACTGCAATTTTAGCTGCCTAATTTCCTTAACAAGCTCATCAGCGTCTTTCAAGAAACCGCCCTCAATAGAGTGTGTCGCCGGATTATGACACTGAGGGCAATTATGAGTGCAGCCCTGACACCAAATGACTGTCCTAAGCCCCGGACCGTCTACTACCGAATCGCTGGTAAGCTCAGCAGCCAGACGTATTTTCACTGTGGCCCTCCTGACAATTAAGGCCGTGCTTAACGCGATCCCGTTCTTCGGCACGCTTGCCGTTATTCCATTTTTCCATAGTCCCAACCAGATATCCGGTAATTCGGCGAATTCGCTCAAAGCCCATGTCGCCTTCTTTTTCGCCGCGGCCGCATTTAGGACAGCGATCACCGATAACACCATTAAAGCCGCAGAGCGGATCCCGGTCCACCGGATGATTAATCGAGCCGTAGCCAATACCTGATTCTTTCATTTTGCGCACAACCATTTCAAAGGCCTCGAGGTTTTTTGTCATATCGCCATCGAGTTCAATATACGTAATATGTCCGGCATTTGTCAGCTCATGATAGGGAGCCTCCAGCTCGATCTTACGGCTGGCGCTGATAGGATAGTACACTGGAATATGAAAACTGTTGGTGTAATAATCACGGTCAGTAACGCCAACAATACTGCCAAATTTCTTATGATCTATTTTTACAAAACGACCTGATAATCCTTCGGCCGGCGTGGCCAGCAGCGAAAAATTAAGCTGATATTTTTTGCTTGCGTCATCCATTCTCTGCCGCATATGCCCAATAATTTCAAGTCCCAGCTGCTGCGCCTCAGCTGATTCGCCATGATGTGTACCAACTAAAGCTTTGAGTGTTTCGGCAAGGCCAATAAACCCTGCTGACAAAGTCCCATGTTTAATTACTTTCTCTAGGCTATCCTCCCAGCCAAGATTATCCGATCCATGCCAGATCTTTTGTCCCATAAGAAACGGAAAATTCTTCACCTTTTTCTGTTTCTGAATTTCATAGCGTTCCAGCAGCTGTGCAATCACGATATCAATCACCTTATCAAGCGCCTGATAAAAACCACTCAGATCAGCTGCTGGCCGCTGCCCAGTGGCAATTCCATATTGAATACCTAGCCGCGGCAAATTAATGCTGGTAAAAGATAAATTGCCTCGTCCGAAGATAATACCATCCGATTCAGGAAATACTGAGCCAGCCACACGAGTACGGCACCCCATGGTAGCCATTTCGGTCTCTGGATGACCCGGTTTATAATACTGTAGATTAAAGGGCGCATCTAAAAACACAAAATTAGGAAAGAGCCGTTTTGCCGAAACACGACAAGAAAGTTTAAAGAGCTCATAGTTGGGATCTTCCGGATTATAATTTATCCCTTCTTTAACCTTAAAAATGCTGATGGGGAAAATTGCCGTTTCTCCATTGCCCAGACCACGCTCCACTGAAAGCAAAAATTGCTTTATAACCAGTTGGCCTTCCGGCGAAGTGTCGGTGCCAAAATTCACGCTGCTGAACGGCACTTGGGCGCCTGCCCGTGAATGCATAGTATTAAGGTTATGCAAAAAGCCTTCCATCGCCTGATACGTCTTTTTGATGGTTTCGCGTTTGGCAAATTTATATACCATGTCTTGAATTTTAGTAATTTTAGCAGCATCAACCGTCAAGCCACAGCTCCTTAGCTCTCCCTGCAGCCGACTAGCTTCGGACGGCTGATAGAGCGCATACTGGGCTTCACCGATACAAGGATACTTTTCTACGGTCTGGTATGGATAAACAACGTTTTCCGCAATAGCGACGACTTGACTTTCTGCTAATGTATCAAATTCAATCACAAGCACTTTTTGCAAATTTTCCTGATACAGTCTGACGAAAGTTTTCGCCACACCAGGCGCCAGACCATAGTCAAAGTTTGGAATGGACTGTCCGCCATGCTGATCATTTTGGTCACTTTGAATAGCAATAGCCGCAAGGGCCGCATAACTCATGATATCCTGCGGTTCCCGTAAATGCCCGTGCCCTGTGGAAAAACCATTTTTAAATAACTTGTTAATATCTATCTGGCAGCAGGTTAAAGTGCCGATGGCCTCAAAGTCCATGTCATGTATATGTATAACACCCTCTTGATGCGCCTTGGCATGTGGGCTTTTTAAAATATGATGCATGGCAAATTGTCTAGATCCAGTGGCACCGTACTGCAGCATAATTCCCATCGCCGTATTGCCGTCCACATTGGCATTGTCGCGCTTGCTATCGACTTCTTCAGCATCTTTAAAGGTAATATCCTTATATTCCATCATCAGGCGCATATTGGCTTCCCGCACCTGCGTACGCCGCGCCCGATAACCGATATATTTCTTGGCAACTGCTAATTCGCCGCAGCGAATTAGCACGTCTTCAACAATATCCTGTACATCTTCCACCGCGATGCTTTGTTTACCGGACTGCCTGATCAAGGAAACGACCTCATTGGTCAAGGCTTTGACTTTTTTGGTGTCAACAATTCCGTCAAAATTCTCAGTATACGCTTTTTGAATGGCCTCATATATTTTAGTTGTATGAAATTCCTTTTGCCGGCCATCCCGCTTTACTACCAATAAACTTTCCATCGCGTCTCCAACTCCTAATAAAAATTTATATTATCTAATAATAAATATTGAAATATATCCGCAATTTATTGTATCACATTTTCTAAAAAGCACCAATGGACAAAATACAAAATATAGTAGTAAAATCTCGTATTAACTCTATATATTGTGCTTTATCTTCTTATCATACATTATAGAATTTTTTTCCGCTATTTAATATCAGACTTAAGTCACATAAAAAAAAGGTTTCACATACCAAAGCGGTTATCCACAATTTGACGTTTTCCCTTCAAATATGCCTCATCCGCTAAAGCCAGAAGTTCCCTATCACCCCGACTGTCACCATAAGCATATAGAAAATCAGCTTTTCTTGTGCCGAGCCACTTTTTAAGCCGCGCTGCTTTTTCCGCACCATAACAGTTGTTGCCTTTAAGACAGCCTGTAACAAAGGCCTGATTATTCCAGGATAGCCTTGATGAAAGCACTGTGGCAAACCCCATTTTTCTCGCCCACGGCTCTAAATAGACATCGAGAGAAGCACTAATTAGCACACATTGATGCCCCTGGCTATTATGCCACCTGATTTTTTCGGCCAGCTCCGGACGAATCATTTTAGGCAGCACCTCTGCCGCAAACCCTGCGCCAAGTCTCTGTATTTCGGCCTGTGAAACACCGCTCAAATATACACGGATAAACTCTTCCTTGGCCGCTTGATTATTGATACGGCCGCATTTAAACGCCAGATAGCATGGTACTACCTGCCATAATCCTTTGGCAAACTGCCATTTGCCGGCTGCATACACGAGAAATGGAATAAAACTATCCCGATATGTAATAGTGCCGTCAAAATCAAAAGCCGCTACAACTAATTTTTCCTGGTTCATGCCGTCACTTCTCTCCCTGCACTAAAATCAGCCGTATGCTTCTAAGCAAACAATTCCAGTAATAAGCCCCCATTCCGACCGCTTTTTACCGAAACAGCGCCCCCAACAATTTATTAGTTGGCAAAATTTTACATAAATCCTACATATCCAGCAATTATTATACCATTAAAATTGCCTTTTGTGCGCCTTTCTTAACTAACATTTTTTTACAACTATTTTCTACATTTTTTATATAGTGTGCCGCAGCAAAACGTATTGTCAAAGAATTTTAATGCTGCCCTGTTCTTTTTTCTTCATTGTATTTTCGACACCACAAAAACTTGCTATAATAAAAAGGTTGTTATTCCTATATACATTTATAGATTCGTTTCAACAACTGAACTACAAAAATGTGTTTCAAAAAACACATAACATTAAAATTTAAGAGACTGTTACAAAATGCACAGATGCTAGGCGCACCGGAAGCCGTGCCGCGCAGCGTACGGGGGTACGTCAAGCAAGCGGCTGAGGTAGAGCGACGCAGATGGGTATTTTGTAACAGGCGCTACAAAAATGAGGAGAAGGGATACTATGTTTCAACTATCCAAGAAAAAAATTGTGCTCTGGCTGCTGCCGCTGTTCGTTATACTTGTTGCCTTCCTTGTTTATTTGCCTATTTCGTCTTTTGCCGGTATCCCGGTTTTAAATTATCATCAAGTAAATGACGAAGGCCATACTGCCTTAACCCTCAGCTCCTACGCATTTGATGCGCAAATGGCTTTTCTCAAAAAGGCCGGTTATACCGCGATTACACCGACACAGTTGTGTGATTATCTGGAAAATAACGCCTCGCTGCCGGCTAATCCAGTGTTAATTACCTTTGATGATGGTTATGTAGATAATTATCAAGTGGCCTACCCTATTTTGCAAAAATACGGCTTAACGGCAACCATATTCCTAATTTCTGATTTTGTAGATACCTACAAAAGTTATTTAACCTGGGCCCAGGTACAAGAAATGCAAAATAGCGGTATAAATTTTGCCTCTCATACCTTGAGTCATGCTATTCTTACCAAGGAATCTAACGATTCCCTGCAGGCACAACTGGTAAAGTCTCGCGAAGCCCTCGAATATCGTCTCCATCAAAAAATAGAATTTTTGGCCTATCCTGGCGGCTACTATAACCGGGAAGTTATCCGCATGGCCAAAGAAGCCGGTTATCGAGCAGCTTTCACCATAAATTTTGGGCGGACATATAAACACCCAAATCTGTTTTCCTTAAACCGCATTCCGATCTTTAATACAACCCATACCTTTTTGCACTTTTGGCTGCGTCTGAAGCTAACCCAGGAAATGCTAGCATTGCAAAATCTTAAGGATTACCTAAAAAATGCCGGTGCAACAACCCTGGCCAGCTGGGTGCCGACTTTCTAAAATAACGTATAAAAAAGCTGTTCATTAGCACTCGCTAATGAACAGCTTTTTTACATGCGCTTATTTTTTTCTCTGCAGACGCGGTAAAATTAGCATTACCAACAGGATTGATACGATTATGATAATACCGTTAAACACATACTTCATATTCCAAAAAGGAGCTGCTTGTGCAGCTGGTGTTTTTTCTTGTATCTCCCCTAGTTGACTGGCGCCTTGCACTTCCTTTTCAATATAGGCTTTCTGCAGTTCCAGCTCATATTGCGGTTTGATGGCATTCTTGTTACCAAAATATAAATAGTAAGGCAGGTTCCCCATATCAGGGAAAACCAGTTTATCAACATAATATTCGATTTTGACACCTTTAATTAAGAGCGGACGGTCATCTCGATTATCAATCTTTAGTACTACTTGCCCGGCGGCAATAGGACGACTGGCTAAATCAATGCTCGTCCCCGCGACCTTGGTATTGGCTAGCTGCAAATTATAAAGCTCACCGCTTTGCCAAAGCGCCCCGGCAGCATTTTCACTGTACAACTGATACGAGCGCTGAAAATTTTCTTCCACCTCTAATAGGATACGTTTGATGTTTAGCTTTTGTTTGTTGGCAATTGTAACAATAGAAAAGTTTTTTTCACTTTTTACAGCAAATTCGGCATCTGCTGTTTTAATAAAACTGTTCCACTGAGCATCCGTATAATTATTGGCCAGCTGCAGACTCTTAAACTTAATATCTTCCGGATTATCAAGCATAACTAAGCGATAAAAAGTATATTTTTTGGTTCCGCCCAAGCTAAGCTCTTTCTTATCACGGTCTGCGGCCCGAAAGACATAATCCGTACCTACATAGTCCCAATTGCTTCCGTCGTAACTTCCATATATTTTGATATGCTTGAGAAAATTTTCGGCTGGCAGCTCAAGCACCAAGATATTACCGGCTATATCCGCATTTTGCTTAAGCGGACGAATGCGAAAATCCAAATATCTGTCGGCATTTTTTTTAAAAACCTGAATTACCTCAGACTGATATAGCAGCTGATTTTGCCGAAAGACGGCCGTGCCTTTTTGAATATAATACGGCACAAAATTTCCCTGATTATCTACAATACGAATATCCGCCAGGCCCGAAGCCGCCTCACCATATACTGCCTCCGGCACAAACAGGGCTTTATATTTCTCTGTACCGTCAAACGTTAAAGGCGCGACATGACTCCAATCATCCATACTATTTCCCGCAGCGGCCGGTAACGTTAAAAGCATTAATAAAACAACCAGCAAACTACATCTTTTCATTATGATACTTCTCCTCCATACCGGCCTTGAGACGCTGGTAAAGATAGGATATCCCCAGTAAAACAAACCCAAAGCAAAAATAAGCAATAATCTTCTTGGGTGTATCCAAAAAGGCCAAATCAAATACAAACAGTTTAATCGTCGAAAATACCGCGAGCCCCAGGCCAAACCGTCTGGTATACACATAGTTTTGACGAAATCCATAGTAAATTGACGCTAATGCCGCTCCCAGACATACAAAATTGGCAACAAAGTGTCCGCCGCCTAGGTGAAACTGCTGGGTAAGCAGCAAAGTAGTGCTAAATAGAAGGTAGAGAATTACCCCTAACGGATAAACTTCATAATTCACTTTTTGCCCGGTAATGACCCATAACAGCAGCCGCCGTACAATGAAAAACATCAGCACATTAAACAGTAGTAAAACAAGAATGGCGCCATATTCAGCCGCCGCCAGCGGCGCAAACTGCCCAATAACCTGCGTCGAGCTGTTGACCACAAAACATAGCAAAATGCTAACGCAATAAAAAATACTCTGGCAAATCGCAATTCCTCTGCCTGCTAAATAAGGAATGCGCCCTAGTCCATAGCCTAATGCCGCATGAATGAGCGCTGCCAGCACCAAACGATAGAAATTATAGTGATAGCCGCGCGGCATATAGCTATCATAAATGGCATTACCTATGTACACCAAATAAACCCATAGGTTAAATATAGTAAAATAACTAAAGCCTGCTATAAAATTGCCAAACGTGCCATACCTTACATGTTGATCCCGTAGATAAGCTGCTGTTACCAGCAAAGTACCTAGTGTAATCGCGCTAAACTTATAATTATAATAAGCTGCTCTACCAAAGAAATGCAGCCAATCACCTAAGTAAAAAGAAAGCAAACATAAACTAAAAATTGTCCAGCCGGCTTTTTCAATTTTCGGTAGCTCCTGCTTAAGACCGTAAACAATAAAGAGCACGCTTTCAATGAGCCAGCCCATTGACGTCCACTGAATACCAAACTGAAAAGGAACCATTAAAACGGCAAAAGTTAAAGATGTTGCGTAGAATAAGAGACTGGCCTGCCGCTCTCCCGGTATTTTCCGCACAATCAGCTCAGCCAAAAGAAGATATACGAAGCAAAAAGCTAATGCCAATGCCCCCTGGTAATCAGCTAAGCCGCTCTTGGCAAACAGGCCGTACAGTACCAGACAGCTCACAAAAGTATTTATCCCTAGTAGTACTACATCCACTTTTTTAATTGGTACCGCATACTTTAACGGATACACAATAATGGCAGCAACATGAATAGCAAAGGTCAGCACTGCATATAGCATGCCCCACCAGGCACTATCTGCGCCAAACACCAGAAAAGTCAGCGCCGGAATATGAAAAACCATACTAAGATAATTAACTACATTCCACCTTTTCCAAAAGGATACGAGTAAAACCGCCACATTTAATAAAAACAGATACCCCATGGCGAGATAGTAAGCCTCTCCCCTGAGGCCAAAAGAAAATATATAAGTAAAAAAGGGCAAATATCCGCCAATCAGACCAATCGAGCAAATAGTCTTAGAATGATACCTTACTGATAAAACCACCGTTGTCAAAGTAATCAATACTGACAGCCCCAGGCCTGAATATATGCCGATAACGTGCAGCAAAAAATAGCTATAAAACACGGCGCCGTACAAAATTGACACCCCGCCGCCCAACAGGCCTGTAGCAAAGACCTCTTTACTCTTGCGGTAAAACCATTCACCGCCGATGAGAAACAATCCGCCCAAAATGAAAAAAGAGGCACTGCGCATGTAATCATTGAACCAGGTAGAATGTACATATTTTGCGGCAGCTCCTACGCCAAGCAGAATAAGCAGGATACCAACCTTATTAATCCAGTTGAGACCTATCTTCATTTCCATTTCGTTCTGCTTAATGCGTTTTTGTATGGTTACTGCGGAAACTTCTTCGGCCTCCAAAGCACTAAGGTGACTGCCCAGCTTGTCTAATAAGCCACTTTGCTCGGCCTGTATCCTAGCGCGCTGCTGTTGAATCTTTATGCTCAGTTTTTCTTCTAGGGCTTTGAGTTCCTGCCTAAATGGCTCCTCTTCACGCCCCAAATTATCGCAGGCAGCCTTATACAAACTGCCTATTTCCTGTTTAGCCTGCCGCTCAAAAGCAGTAAGACGGTCTTCACTGTCCCCTGCTGCCTTTTTAAAATAGACCTCTAATTTTTTGCGTGATATTTTTAATATATTTAATTTTTCATCAAAGATTTGTTCCTTGATACTAAGGCGGAGTTCCCGATTTTCGGCCAGTGCCCTTTCATAATGGCCTTCAAGCTGAGTTAGCGCCTGTCGGCACCTCATGAGTTCCCGTTCCAGCTCTTCTTTTTGCTGCACCACATGCGTAGCGTCAAAGCCCGCCAGAACACTTTCATATTGCTTAAGCACCTCTTGCTGCTGGTTTTTAAGCGCCATTAACCTCTGCTGTGTATCCAAAGGCCTGCTCCTCTCTATATAACATTATTGGTATATTATATAATATAAGGGAAAAACCTGCAAAAGAATTTTATTACTAAGATTATAAGAAAAACCGCTAACGCCGTTTTTACCCTTAAGACCAAAAACAGTATTTGGCCTTAGTTCCCCTCTAGAGAGGGGTGCCCAAAGGGCGGGGTGTGTTGGTTGCTTCACCGTAAGTCTTTTTGATTGACCTTGCCTATACCGAACACACCCCGTCGCTCACGCGCCACCCCTCTCTAGAGGGGAACTTTTGAATCACAACTCTTAAAGTTAGCTAACCCTTAATACGCCTAACTTTGCAAAAGCTAAAATTTTATACTTTCTGTTATATGAACAAAACCGGAGCTATCAGCTCCGGTTTTCTAAGTCCACTACTACATTTTGCGGCTATACCTTCGTAAAAGTAAAGAATTGGTCACAACCGACACCGATGAAAAGGCCATCGCAAGCCCGGCCCATTCGGGCGGCAACAGCTGCCCGGTAAAAGGATATAACACCCCTGCCGCAATAGGTATACCAATAACATTGTAAATAAGCGCCCAAAATAAATTCTGTTTGATTTTTTGCAGTGTTTTTTGCCCCAGACTAATAGCACGCCCAACATCCAAAATATCGTTTTTTACAAGAATTATATCTCCGGTTTCTTTGGCTACATCAGTACCTGAACCAATGGCTATGCCCACATCAGCCTGAGCCAGCGCCGGCGCATCATTAATGCCATCCCCGACCATGGCAATCTTTAAACCTTGCTGCTGATACTGTTTGATAATGGCGATCTTATCTTGCGGCAAAACTTCCGCTGCTATTTCACTAATACCAGCCTCTGTGGCAATGACCTCCGCCACCCGGCGATTGTCACCTGTAATCAGCAGTGTTTTTAAGCCCATTTCATGGAGACCCTTAACCGCTTCTTTTGTACTCTCCTTAAGCACATCGGCCAGTCCAATAAGGCCGATAACTTGGCCGTCAAACGCGATAAAACTGGTGGTTTTTCCCTCAGCCGCAAGCCTGCTAAAATCATGTGCCGCATCACCTGACAAAACACTATGCTTTTCCAGCAGTTTTTTGCTGCCAATCAGCAAGGGTTTGCCAAAATAAAGGCATGAAACACCAAACCCGGCTGCTTCATAATATTCCGCAACTGAATGAATTACCAAATTGCACTCTTTGGCTTTTGCCGCCACCGCCTGCGCTAAAGGATGCAGCGACGGGTTTTCGCCGGCAGCTGCAATTTTTAATACATCTTCCTGTGTATATGGCCCATAGGCCAAGATATCAGTGACCTCAGGTTTGCCCTTAGTCAGTGTTCCGGTTTTATCAAAAGCCACGACTTGTATTTTAGAAATAACCTCCAAAACTGCAGCCGACTTGAACAAAATACCTCTTTCAAGCCCTATACCGCTGCCGACCATAATTGCTGTTGGTGTGGCAAGGCCGAGTGCACAAGGACAGGCTATCACAAGTACAGCAATAGCAGCGGTAAAGGCAAATACAAAACCGCTATCCAGCCAGTACCAGACTAAAAAAGTAATAATTGATATAGCAACAACTGTCGGCACAAAATAATTGGAAATCATGTCCGCCAAACGTTGAATCGCAGGTTTAACACCTTGCGCATCCGCCACCATTTTTACAATCGATGCCAATACAGTATCCTTACCAACCTGCGTTGTTTCAATATCAATACTGCCGGACCGGTTGATTGTAGCGCCGACAACCAATTCACCAACACCCTTATCTACAGGGATACCTTCGCCTGTTAGCATAGACTCGTCAATACTGGCCTTTCCCTTAACTATTTTCCCGTCCACCGGAATTTTTTCGCCTGGCTTTACTACTACAATATCGCCAATTTGCACACTTGAAGCAGATACTTCCTTTTCTTCGCCCGAAACCAAAATTCTGGCTTTATCTGCCTGCAATTCGAGCAACCGCTTGAGCGCCGCTCCTGCTCGCCCCTTAGCGCGTGCTTCCAGGAACTTACCAAAGCGTACAAACGTAATTAATAAGGCTGAGGTGTCAAAAAAGGTGGGACCATGAAAAAACACGGCGGGAAAAGTCGTCATAACACTATAACCATAAGCTGCCGAAATGCCAAGCGCCACAAGCACGTCCATATTGGCCGTATGGTTTTTTAAGCTGTGATAAGCCCCTCGATAAAAAGTCCCGCCTGCCGTAAATTGCACCATGCTTGCCAAAAGAAACATAGTATACATAGTAAGCGTGCTCATTGGCAGAAACATTAAGGGCATTATCGGTGCTGACAGTACTGCACTAACAAACAGCCACCTCTTTTGCGAGACAATAGTACGCTCCTCTTCCTCTTTTTCTGTCGCTTTTGTAAGCGGCGTATATCCCGCATCCTGAACTGCCCGAAAAAGCTCGGCCAGCGTAACTTTATCCGCATTATATTTTACTGTAACTGTTTCGGCGGCAAAGTTAACCGAGGAAGCTTGTACGCCCGTCGTTTTCTGCAGCTTCTTTTCTATTGTCAGCGCACAATTAGCGCAGGTCATACCGGCCACTTTAAAGTGAGCCGTCTGGTCATAATCTGTTGGCTGCCCAGTCACTTCCATTTTGGGTTCAGGCTCTTGTTTTTTTGTGTGATAACCAGCCTTTTCCACTGCGCCTTTTATTTCTTCTATAGTTAGCTTACTTTGATCATAGGCGAACATTGCCTTGGCTGCCTCAAGCGATACTTCGACCTTATTTACGCCCGGCAAGGCTTCAAGCACTTTCGTCACCCGTGCCGTACAATGTCCGCAGCTCATACCATAAACAGAAATTTCACCGGCACTAAAAGACTGGGCAGCTTGGTCTACTTCATAACCAGCTTGTGCTACAGCCTCCTTTATTGCGCCTAGACTAATTTTACTTGGCAAAAAAACAAAGCTGGCTTCCGCATTTTCGAGTGAAACCTCTACAGCTCTAACTCCAGCTAAGCTCTCCAGAATATCTTTTACCCGTTTAACGCAATGTCCGCAGCTCATACCCTTTACGCTAATTTTTGCCGATATTTGCTTGCTCATATCTCTCACTCCTCGCTACTTCATCATACGAAAAATGGTTTTTAAGACTTCATCAACAACTGCCTCGTCCCCCGCCGCCAGCTGCTCTCGCACACAGGATTTCATGTGTTTTTCCAGCAGCAGTTTACTGACGCCGTTGAGCGCCGCCTGTACAGATGCAATTTGATTTAAGACATCGTCACAGTACGCATGCTTTTCCATCATTCCTTTAATCCCCCGCACCTGACCTTCAATTCTATTCATACGATTAACCAAGTCTTTGACCGTTTTCTCATCATGATGGCTCACCCGGCTATCCTCTATAGTATGCTCGCAAAAAGAACAATCCTTTACTTTTTTGTCCATATTCTTATAACCCCCTTATAAATTATAGTATACCCCCCTACCCTATATGTCAACCCTTGAAACAATTTTACTGGGGCTATCTCCTCTATAGCGGTGATACCCATTGTCTTTACTTTTTGGTTATATGCCTAACGGCCTTATCGTATAATTTACAAATACAATTCAGCCTTGCAGGTGATAAACATGCCCAGGTTAAACAAATTTAGCAAGGATTTCGTAACTCAGTTGCTGGCATTAGATGTTGTGTCACTTTCAATATTACCTAATATCATCGCACTATTATTAGCCGATGGCTTAACGACAGACGAGCAAGATCTTTTGGGCAGTTTTATTACCGATATTGGTGATGAGCTATCAACTATTTCCCTTTATCTTGCTGCCCAAGAAACACTTGAAGAAGGCGCCGCCAAAGAAACAGGCGAAACAACCGATAAGGCGGAAAGTGAAAAAATGCGGCTGCTTGTCGAAGAGCTGTTGCACAAAAATCAAGAAATGCAAGGACGCATAGATGCTTTAGAAGCCAAACTAAATGGGCTCTAACTCCGTAACAGGGGCTGAAAAAATTGCAAAAGATATTTCTTTATCATAATGTAATCATTTCTAGAATACATTATATTAAGTAGACATGCTGGGGCTACTTAACGCCTCTGCTGCGCCCGCCCAAAAGGAGATGAAATGCTTGGAGAAGTCCCAATCTTTACACTACTACCGGGAAATTATGAATCATTCTAGAGATATTATTCTTATTTTGCGTACAGATGGCACAATCATTGATGCGAATGATACTGCCGTAAAGTCGTATGGCTATAGCCTCCCAGAATTAAAGGCTCTGACATTTGAAGATTTGCGCGCCCCGGCTGCACGGCCTTTAGCTGCGCTTCAAAGCCACACTGCGATTAGTACAAAAATTTTTTCTGAAACAAACCACCGACGCAAAGACGGCAGTATCTTTCCGGTAGAAGTAACCTCGCATCGTCTAATTTTTGCCGTCGAGAACTTATTTATCAATATTATTCGTGATATTACAGAGCATATACAAATAAGAAAGTCACTCTGCCAGGAACTCGAAAATATTAAGAAAATACAACAAGAATTACTGATCAAGAACTTAACACTAGAAAGGCTTGCTTCAACCGATAGGCTAACAGGCCTGGGGAATCGACGGCATTTTGAAACTATCATGCTTGGCGAATTAGAACGTACTAACCGCTATCACCTGCCGCTTTCCCTCATTCTCCTTGATATTGATTATTTTAAACATTTTAACGATAATTATGGTCACCAAACCGGTGATGATATTTTGATTATAGTCACCAGTCTCATCCAAGAGCAGCTTCGCACAAGCGATGTATTTGCCCGCTGGGGCGGTGATGAATTTATCATTTTGCTGCCAAACACCAATACACAGGCCGCCCTGCAAACAGCGGAAAAAATTCGCGGTATTATCGAGGCCTGTAAAGTCTCACCAGCAGAAGCCGTTACGCTCAGCCTCGGTGTGGCCGAATATATAGAAAACGAAATGATATCCGCCTGGATTAAAAGGGCAGATACCGCCTTGTATCTTGCTAAGAAAAGCGGACGCAATTCCGTAAAGACTGCAGTTTAGCTATAACCACTATCATAAAAAAACTGGGAATGTCCAATAGGACATTCCCAGTTTTTTTATTTTCCTACACTAACCGCCCACAGCACTTTTTAAATTTTTTGCCGCTCCCACATGGACACGGTTCATTGCGGCCAGGCTTGCCGCTAAAGTCAAGATTTTCAATATCACCAGGGGATTCGGGCATCAACACATTACTGAGGTTACTGTGAGCTTTTCGCACTTCTACCGGTGCATAGCCCTTAAGGCCCCACTGGCGTGTCGTATTGGCCATTTCGACCACTTTTGCCGTTACTTCTTTCAGGTCTCTGGCCCCTTTAATATCGATCATACCTGCCAAGTATTCCACTACACTTCCAATACTTTCCCCCAGGCGAAAAGCAAACGCGCATTCAGCTAAAATTTCATCGGCCTCATTAGCGCCAGCCTTATATTTTTCCTGTAAGAACTCAGAAAATACATTAAACGCCGGCGTTCTTTCCACAAAGTCCTGAGCCCCTGCTGCCATCGCCTGCTCATAGGTAATTGGATAAAACCAAAGATCCGGGCGCATACTTTGCTCAGCTAGTACCTTTTCATAATCAAATACGCGAATATTGCAAAATATGCCACTGTCTTCCCTGATAGTATCCGACGTAAATACCGCATTGCACCGCAAAACCTCGCCAAGCTCTGCTTCATTCACTTTTTCCTCGTTTAATTTATTCATATGGTCTGCCAGCTGACTTAACGTCTGCACGCCATAATAAAACAGCACCCCGCCCGCAAGTTGAATCCACTTGGTATTCCTAGCCGCTTTTTGCTGCAGCTTGGGCGAAGCCATTTTTTTAAACGACGCCATAATTTCCGCCGGCAGGGCCACTACTCTTTGTTTCTTAACCGTACCAGGAAAAACCAATCCCTGATCAAGAAAGTACGGCAAACTGCTGCTCACTGCCGTCATGTCTGTACATAAACCCTGCTGGTCACATAAGTCACTAAAAAATTCACATTGCTCCTGATCAAGTACACCAAACAGCTGCTCAGCTGCTTTAAGAATCGGCGCACAAAGATACTCGGCCAGCTCTTGCTTTTTTAGGCTCTTAAAATTATTAAGCGCCTGTGCTCCGGCAATTTCCTGCATTTCATCCTTCGTCAACTTGAGCAAAAAATCCAATAAGCTCCGTGACATAGGAATGCTTCGTCCCCAAACCTTGGCTTCTTCCTTTTGCTGGGCAAGCCTTTCCGCTGCAGAAGCTTCCTCTAAAATTCGCATCAGTTCATCTGTTTCTTTTTCCAGCCTTTTTACCATAAACTTCTCAATCCATCCTTATATAAAGTTTCATTATTGATGGTGTATTTCCCTATATGCTATCCACCAATATATCAGCAACCTCTGTCTTCACATTAAGAGTTATCTCAACACAAAGTACTATTTTTCGTATTTGACTTGACTTTTGTAATTATACTGTAAGCCCAAAAATGAGTCAAGGAAAGTACCCCTGACCCCAACATGCTAATTGTTCTGAAGTTTCTAAGGCAGGCATGGAAAGGAAATACTAAATGTAGTTCCCGCGGTACTTGTCTCGATTTCTATTTTTGCTTTATGCCGCTCGGCAATTTGGTAACACATCGGCAGACCTAGTCCGGTACCTGTATCTTTCGTAGTAATAAATGGTGTACCCAATTTACTTAATACCTTGGGCGGTATTCCTGAGCCCTGATCACTGATAACAAGTACCCCGCAATTTTCTTTTTGCAATGTGCGGATTACAACCTCACCGCCAAGCGGCATAGCATCAATGCTGTTTCGCACCAGATTAAGCATCAGCTGACGTATCTCGTTTTCATCCAGCAGCAAATTCTGCATTTTTGCCAGTTCAAGTTTTATGGCTACATTTGCTTCATTGGCCGCCGCCTGGATTAAGGGCAGCAACCATTCAATAATCGTATTTAAAGACTGACTTGTCCGATTAGCCACCTTTTCCCGCGATAAAAACAGATATTCGCGAATAATGGCATTAGCTCTGTCTATTTCCTCTATCATTAGCGTCAATTGCTCTTTATTATCTTGATATATATTCTTTCTGCTCATGAGCTGCAGATAGCCGCGCACTGTTGTCAACGGGTTTCTAATCTCATGCGCAACCGCTGCGGCAATTTGACCGACAGATGCCATTTTCTCCTGATAAATAACTTGGGCCTGAGCATTTTCCAGCTCAGCATAGGCCTTTATCAATTCTTGGTTTTTTTGTTTTAATTGTTCTTCAATACACTTTCGCTCCGTAATTTCAGAGGACAAAGACAAATTAGCCTTAGACAAATCAGCTGTTCTTTGGTCTACCCGTGTTTCCAGTTCTTCCTGCGCCTCCAGCAAGGCTGCCTGCCGCATTTCAAGTGTACTGCTCATACTTAAAAAATCATCAGCCACCTTATCTAATTCGACAAATGAACTTGGCCTAGAAACCAATTCACTAACCTTACTATAATTTCCAGCCGCCAGCGCATTTGTACTATGACTCAACTGCACCAACGGAGCAGCCACATTTTGCTGCAGCTGCTTGCGAAAACTCCACACCAAGGCCAGCCAAATTAAAACCATGGCCAAGATAAATATTGTAAAAGTTATAATATATGGACGTATCAGTACTAATATCGGCGCCTGATCAACAATAACCCAGCCGACTCGCGGAATCTTTGCTGCATTGCCCAAATACATTGTTCCCGTATACTCATAGATATCAGCAGCGTCTCCCTTAAGACCCTTACGGAATATCTCTAATTGGCTCATATTAATTTGCTGCCTGACTAAATCCAGCTGGCTATGCGCAATCAGTGAGCCTGACTCATCCACAATAAAAATGGAATTACCCTCAAGCACGCTGCTATTACCAGTAACTGCTAACTGAAAAAAGCTTAGATTTAATTCGCCCACCATACATCCGCCGTCTGACAAACGTCTAACGAGATAAACAGTGGGACAGCCTGTGCGTAATGAGATAAACGGTTTTGATATATAAACACCATTTTGGCCGCTGTCTTTAAAGTCCGGCATATTTGACATATCGAGCCCTATATACATTGTATTATAAGGAACCATCAGCACAATTTTAGAATTGTTATTCAAACGATAAATTGCATCAAAATATTTGTTTGCTTCCCAAGTGCTCTCAATAAACACAGCAGCATCATTAGGTGCTGAATTTTCAGCTGCGCGTGCTGCCGCCTCCAATATTCGCACTCCGTTATCTAAATTCTGCTCAACCATTCTTGTCATAGAATAAACTACTCGCTGCTGATTATGAATAATCATTTGCATAAAAAAATAGCCCGCCACACCAATTGTTGCAATCCAGATAATTAACAGCGGCAAAAACATCCACCTCTGCACAATTTGCAATAACATCCGATCCAGACTAAGAAACTCGCTTGCCTTTTTTCGCATAGAGCTTTGCCTCAACCCCTTCGGCCTTTGAAAAGTATACTTTTATACTCTCCTATACATTTCTCCCATTATAACCAAAATCCTCCTTTAATTTATATAAATATACAAAAAAGGTTTTAAATTGTAAATGTGGAATACAATTAAATATGTTGTTAGAGGAGTGGTATAATGAACAAATTTAAGCTAATAGGAATAATAGTTGGTGCGGGGATACTGATTGCCCTGCTTTTGTCCTATTATAAAGTAACTATCTTCCAAAGGCCTATTGCAATAGGATTTGCCGCTAAACTTAGCGGCAAGCAAGCTGAACTTGGCGTACAGGAGCGAAATGGCGTTCAACTGGCTATAGAAGAGCTTAATGCTGCCGGCGGTATTGCCGGACGGCCCATTACACTAATTATCCGCGATGATCTTGGCACCCCCAGCGGCGCTAAGAATGTTGACCGCGAATTAATTGCTGCCGGCGTATCCGCCATCATCGGCCATGCCACCAGCGAAGAAACTATTGCTGGCCTTGAAGTAACAGAACCTGCGCAAATTGTATTATTAGGGCCAACTATCTCCTCACCAGATTTTACCGGCAAATATAAATACTTTTTTAGAATACATCCCTCTTTCACAAATAGCGCCGAAGGGTTTGCCAAGCACATCTTCAGCGACCGCAAGCTAGACAAAATGGCAATTATATACGACTCTGATAATGCTGCCTATACTAAGACATACCAAAATACTTTTGCACAAAAATACCAGTCACTAGGCGGCAGCGTAGTAGGCACCGCCAGCTTTTCCGCGGCAACTACTGCTGACTTTACGCCGCTCATCGAAAATTTACGAAAAAGTAATGCAGATGGACTGTTGATTATTGCCGCTGATATTGATACAGCCCTGATTGCCCAGCATAGCCGGCTGCTCAATTGGCAAGTACCGCTATTTTCATCAGGATGGGCGGAAACTGCAAGCTTAATTTATAATGGCGGCCAAGCCGTATCCGGCATGGAAATCGAAGAATTTTACAGACTAGGCAGCCAATCTCCCAAATTTCTAGACTTCTTTAAACGCTATCAAGACCGTTTTGGCAAACCGCCCAGTTTTGGCGCATCCTTTGGTTATGAGTCCATGATGGTACTGGCTGCTGCCTTACAAAAAAACGATGGTAAAAAAGAAGGACTGCGTCAGGCCCTTTTAGCAACAAAAAACTTTCACGGCCTGATTGACAACTTTTCCTTTAATCAAAATGGCGATGTGGAACGCCCTTCTTATTTAAATGTTATTCAAGACGGAAAATTTGTAACGCGCCAAAAACTTAATCCCTAATCGTGCACTTAGCCTAAAAATCAGTCTGTACTTGCCAAAGCATCAAACTAGTACCCACTAAATACTACTCCCTAATTACAAGTAAAACGCCGCCCAAAATCAGCCCTGCGCCCAGCCAAAAGGGCAAGCTGACTTGTTCGCCGAGAAACAGCCAGCCAAGTAAGGTTCCGACCAGCGGCTGAAAGAAAAAATACAAGCCGCCCTGTCCGGCTTCCACCATCTGCAGACCCTTATTCCAAAAGTAGAAAGCGCCGGCGGTAGAAACAATACCCAGATAGAGCACCCCGCCGCCAATTGCGGGAGTATTAAGTACTCGCAGCATATCCATGGTCAGTCCGTCAATAACAAAGGGTGTCATCACGACCGTTGCTGTAAAAATGGCATACGTGGTTATCACCAGCTGTGAATACTCCGCTGGCACCAATTTTACCAATACAGAAAGCAGCGCCCAGGTAAGCGCCGCAATAATCAAAATAACTCCGCCCAGCTGAAAAGACGGCCCCATGTCGCCAATCCCGACAATTAACAATACACCGATTGTTGCGAGGCTTACTGAAGTCGCTTTGCGCAGCGTGACCCTTTCCTGCAGCAAAAGTCGGGCAAAAATTACCATAAAGGCTGGCGTTGCCGAAGTAATGACCGACCCCATTTGAGCAGATGACAGCTTGGTACCGGCAAACTGCGCCCATATAGAAATAAAGTAACCAACTACACCCATAAGAATTACCACGGGAATATGCCTTTTGCCGATATGCCAGGACTGTTTAGTCACTATCCCGACAAGCACCAACGTCATTAAGGCTACAACATACCGCAGCCACACCAGTTCCATAGGTTCAATTACCGCGAGTACTGCTTTACTTACCACATACATGCCGCCCCAAATACTGGCAGCCAATGTTAAATATACTGCGCCGAGATATTTATTTTCCATCCGTTTACCTCTACATTTTTATTTCTAGTTACTATATTTATCTGCAAAAATAACAAACTCCTGCTAATCGGCGTAGATTTTGCAGGAGTATTGTTAAACGTTTTTGTTATTACACGTGGAATTTGCTGAAGGATTTTTGCCTGATGCCGAGAAATGCTCTTATAGAAAACCTTATAGAAACGAGGACACTACAATGAAATTAATCTCCTGGAATGTAAACGGCCTTAGAGCTTGTCTTACTAAAGGATTTGCTGATTTTTTCACACAAATCAATGCTGATATTTTTTGTATTCAAGAAACCAAGATGCAGCCCGGTCAAGCCGAAATAGTATTTCCCGGCTATGAAGTTTACTGGAATAGCGCAGTAAAAAAGGGCTACTCCGGTACGCTTATTCTGACTAAAAGCAAGCCAATCGCTGTCACTAATGGCATAAACCTTGCGCATCATGACCAGGAAGGCCGCGTCATTACACTAGAGTTTGCTGACTTTTTTATGGTCACTGTCTATACCCCAAACTCCCAGCGTGAACTAGCCAGACTGGATTACCGCCTGCAGTGGGAAGATGATTTTCGCGCCTATCTGTTAGCGCTTGATAAAACCAAACCGGTTATAGTCTGCGGCGACCTCAATGTAGCACACCAGGAAATTGATATCAAAAACCCTAAATCCAACCGCAAAAACGCAGGCTTCACTGATGAAGAGCGAGGCAAAATGACGGCGCTTTTAGCCTCAGGCTTTACTGATGCCTTCCGCTATTTATATCCTGACAAAACAGATGCCTATACCTGGTGGTCATATTTTATGAAAGCGCGTGAGCGAAATATCGGCTGGCGGATTGACTATTTTTTAGTATCAAATCGACTGCAGACCTCTATTTTGGATGCTGCCATTTATCCAGACATTCTGGGAAGCGACCATTGTCCTATCAGCTTAGAACTTAAGGAATAGCCGCCACCATATATACTGCGGAACCCCAGATAAAAAGGGCTGAAGTTTTGCCCAGTAAGCCCCCGCTGCTAAACCACGCCTTGCTCCCAGCTACCCTACCAAGCAGGGCCAAGCAAAAAAACCAGAGCCAGGAAACCAGAATACAAGCCATTGTAAATAACATTTTTTCTTGCCCCTCGTAGCTAAGCGAACTTGTTCCAATAACACCGATAGTATCAAGCACAGCATGGGGATTGAGCAGCGATACACTAACGGCAAACAATATCTGCTGTTTACCAGATAGCCCTTGCTCTGTTTGGGTTTGCCTCGCTGCACCAGAACCCTGCCAGGTCAGCCAGCCCATATACAGTAAAAACAATGCGCCCGCACCAATTAGCACATTTTTAAATAAAGCAAATTTTAAAAGCAGTAAGGAAACGCCTTGTACCGCCAAAAGTATTAATATGGTATCACAAACAGAGGCTGCTGCCACTACCGGCAACGCACGCCAAAAGTTGGGCTGCGCTGCGCCTTGATTAAAAACGAATAAATTTTGCACACCAAGCGGCATAATTAGTCCAAAAGCTAAAATAAGCCCATGTAAAAATGATTGCAAATAAATTCCCCTTCTCCTTCTCAATTTAAGAGGCTGTTACAAAATGCTCAGATGCTAAACGCTCGCAAAATGAGCAACGCAGATGAGTATTTGTAACAGTCTCTATTATAATTTATATTTTTTTGCCTGCAATATACCGCCCGTGAATTTGTGATGGTTCACCGGTGTAAATAAACCGCTGCAGCCGTTCCTCCAGCGAAAGGCCTAAATCTGCTCTGTCTTTTATGACAAGGGCATCAAAAGCATACCCTTCTTCAAAGCTACCCACCTTACCAAAGAAACTACCGCCGCCTTTTGTCGCCAGATAAAAGCCTTCCGCCAAGGTAAGCGGCTTTTGCGAATTATCTCGCAGAAAATTAACTTTTGAAAGTTGAATTGCTTTTACAATGGCCTCAGGTATTGATAAAGAATGACCTGCCCCAATATCACTGCCAAGACCAACCCTCACCCCGGCCTGCAGCAATTTACGCGCCGGCATAATACCACTAGTCAAGTTCAGATTGGAATCCGGGCAATGTACGGCCACAACCTGCTGTCTGGCCATACAGGAAATAGCGTCAGCCGACAAATGGATACAATGCGCCATTAAGGTCGGTGTCTGACCAAATAAATTATAGTAATCATATACATTATGATACTCTCTTTGCCCGGGAAATAATTCGCGCACCCAGGCTATTTCGCTGAGGTTTTCCGCTAAATGCGACTGCACCGGCAGGTTATATTTAACTGCTATTTCGCCAAGCCCCGCAAGTAGTGTCCCGGTACTGGTCGGGGCAAAGCGCGGCGTAATGATAGGCTTTACTAAAGTGTTTCCTGCCCACTCGCAAAGTAGTTTTTCGGTAGCGGCCAGCGACTCTGATGTATTTTCTTTAAGAAATTCCGGACAATTTGCATCCATATTTACCTTGCCGACATAGGCGCCGATTCCTTTACGCACAAGTATTTGAAAGAGCAGGCAATTACTTTGCTGATGAATAGTCCCAAATACCGCTGCCCTAGTGGTACCTTGCTTTATCAGCTCCTCGGCAAATAGTGCATACACCTTGGCAGCATAATCAGTACTCTGAAATTTGCCTTCCTCGGGAAAAGTATAATGATTTAGCCAATCCAAAAGCTCCATATCAAGTCCAAAGCCTCTTTGCATAAACTGCGCGGCATGGGTATGCAAATCCACAAAACCCGGTATAATTAAATCTCCTGTACAGTCTTCCACGCCAAGCCCTTGATATTCTTGCGGCAGCATTTGATAAATGCCGCGCACTTTGCCACACTGAACCACCAGATAGCTATTTTCATGAATAGCAAATTCCCCAAGCATAGGTGTAAAAATAATATCGCCCTTTAAAATCAACAATTCGCGTGCCATAATCCACCAAATTCCTTTGTTTTAATAGTTACATATATTTCCTTAAAAAAACAAAATTCCTGCTTTGTACTACCTATTAAGCCACCATATACTAAGATTTAATAAACAAGCGTAAGAAACCCAAACGAGGTAAGGAATCAGCAGCCAACCGGCTACTTGTGATCTGCAAAGAAATTCATGGATTGTCGCAATAATTGCCAGCCATAGGGCCAAAATTGCGAATAACCCCCCCAGCATAGAACGCATTCCAAAAAATATAAAGGACCAGCCGACATTTAACGCCAGCTGCGTACCGAATAACAAGTATGCTGCCGTATTTTGTCTTACACTTCGCCGTTTGCGCCAAACAATGTATATCGATAGCCCCATAAGAATATACAACACAGTCCACACCGGGCCAAAAATCCAATTGGGCGGCGTAAAGAAGGGCTTTTTGAGCACTCCATACCAGGTATCTACTGACTGCATGGTAAAAATTGCACCAATACCGCCGGCGCCAAGACAAAGCGCCAAACTAATAATCAGTTTGCGTATATCCAATATCAGCACCTCCTTGTATAGATTTAACGCACAAAGAAATTTTGCTAACAAGCGAACAGCGCTCGTGGCACGGGGCACTTGATTTTAAAGCTAAAAGCCCCGTGCCAAATATTTAATGCGTTATTCTAGTTCTATTAGTTTGCCGAGATGCCGCTGCAAATATTAACAGCTCATGTTATGTAAGATATGAAAGGCTATGGAATCATTTCCTTTAATCCCATTTGCGCTGCAAAAAAGCCGTAATTAAATACATCTACGTGATGCTTAACCACGACTTTTTACCATCCTCTGCTATCAGTTTATATCCATTCTTTAGTACTGTCCCAATCGCCTTTTATTCTGGCCTCTGTCTTGGTTTTAGCCTGATCCGTAACTTTATGTTCAAGCGCCTGCTGATAATAAGTAAGCGCTTCTTCCTTATTGCCGGCTAGTTCTAGTGCCTGAGCCAGATTGAAGTACGCCCCATCGTATGCCTTATCTAATTCCAGGCAGTGCCTAAACTCCAAAGTTGCCGCCTCGTACCTGCCCGTCGCGCCGTAAACATTGCCGCGCCCGTCATAATAATTCGGCTCAGTCGGCTTTAAATCAATTGCTTTAGTAAAGTCAGCCTCAGCCTCTGTATATTTACGGCTTTGATATTCCGCATAACCCCGTTCAGCATAATACGCCGCCTGCTTGGGATTCAGGAGAATTAGCTTGTCACAGAGAATTATACCAAAATCAAACCGACCCTTTTGGTTTTGCTCTGACGCCAAATAAAGAAAATGCATTTCTTGATGATCGTCTAATGCTACCGCTTTTTTATAATCAGCCAGAGACTCTTTGTGTCGTCCCATCTTGTCATAAGTATAGCTGCGAGAATAATACCCATCATATTTGGCAAGGGCAATAAGCCTAGCGGAGTCTGCCTGTGCCAAAGCATATTGTCCTGCCGCACAATACGCTTCCACACGGCATTTATACGCGTCAACGTCTTTAGGATTAAGTTTGATAACTTGTGTATAGTCGGCAACAGCAAGCTCAAACTGTCCCTTGGCAATATAAACCATGCCTCTGTGCAAATAAGCCTCCCGTTTTGCCGGTTCCAGCTCAATAATTTTACTGAAATCCAAGAGGGCTGCATCATACTCCTTTTGCCTAAAATGTATCTCCCCGCGATTCATATAACATTGCACATTTTTAGGATTTAACCCGATTGCCATACTGTATTCTCTAACAGCCTCAGCGTATTGCCCGCTCTCATCGCATACTGCGGCACGCAGAGAATAAACAGCCATATTTTGAGGATCAATCCGCCTTGCTGTGTCCAAGTCCGCTAATGCCAGCTTGTATTTGCCTTTAATTCCATAAATAGTGCCCCGATTTAAATAGGCCGTAGCATCTGACACCTGAAAGGAAATGGCTTTTGTCAAATCATATAATGCTAAATCATATTCCTTTTTCTGCATGTAAGCAATGCCCCGGTATGTATATCCCCAATACGAATTAGGCACCAGGTCAATGGCCTTACTATAGTCAGCAATTTCTTTATCATAATCCTTTTGATCCTGATACGTATTACCTTCCTGAATCCACTGCTCGGCACTTTGTTCTTCACCGCTGACCGTCGCCAAAGAAAAGCTAAAAAAAAACAAAGTCATGACAATAAGTTGCCTGTACTCAACAATATGCAAACTATTCACACCCTATCATTTTATGTAATTCTGTTAATTTCTTTGTAATTGCCAAAGCTCCTGCTTTTTCGCCTATGCTAAAGAAGAAGACTTACAGCCCTAAATTACTATTCTTCTACTTCACTGATAAAATTCTGAATGATTTCATTATACCCGCCCCAATCCTGAAAAACACCATCTGCATGGCCGCCCTGCCTAAATATTGAGATTTTCCGTGGTCCCTTCGTCGCATTATACAGCTCGTAAGCCATAGAAACCGGGATTAACCTGTCATCTTGACCGTGAATATATAAAACCGGTGTAGTCACACTGCTTAGCGCCCTGAGCGGAGATGCCTGATAAAAAGTAAAGCGATCAGTAAGATAAGCCGCCGCATTAGCATAGGGCAAAATAAACTGTGAGGGCAGCCACGTCCCAAAACTCTGCTTACGCCTCCCTAGTTCCCAATTAAGCAGCGTCTCAAGGTCTGAATATGCGCTATCGGCAATATAAAAGCTCACTTTTTTACTAGGCTCATTAAGCTCAGCATGTAAGAGCGCAGTAGCCGCCCCCATAGAAACCCCGTGAACCCCGATAGTGCCGCCGGGAAAGCGCTCCTTCAGCCAATTAACCCATTGATCCAGATCATACTTCTCATAAACGCCCCAGGTAACGGAGTTCCCGCCGCTTTCGCCATGAGCTCTTGAGTCTACCAAGAGCAGATTAAAACCGGCATCTAGATAGATACCCAAATAATACAGTCCAGACAACCGGCTTTCGGTAAAACCATGCAGAAAAACTACAGTTTTATCTGTCGGCTGAGGATTTGGAATATACGTCCCCCTCAGGGGATAACCATAACGTGAGGTAAGCATAACATCCTGCCACTGTTTTTGCCTTTTGCCAAAATCCATTTGCTGCTGCAGCTCCATGGACTTGCGGATAGGAAGTACAGATTGCAGTACCTTAATTTGCTGATACACCATATTCCCTACAAACAAGCCAAACCCGTTAACCAGAAAAAGGATCAGCACAAGACCAGCCAAAAGCCATCGCCATCTTTTCCTTTTTTCGATTTGTACCTTTGCATTAGATTGCATATAAATCATCTCTCAAAATAACGTAAAATGGGCTGATTGCTGATCAGCCACCTTATTAGTTTAGCACTTTTTCCTGCGAGAATACCCCTTTTATAAAATTTTTCTATTCCTGTTGCTATAGAAAAAATCTACCTTCCTCTTATTTTACATCACAGCTAACCACAAATAGCCGATAAAAGTGAGGAGTAACGTAAGCGGAAACCCTATGCGAAAATATTCTCGCGCCGTTACCTGTACATGACTTTTTTGGGCAATCTCCACAACAATCAAGTTAGCAATCGATCCGGTAATTGTTAAATTTCCAGCAATCGTGGAAAATAGAGCCAAAGCCTTCCACCATACGTCAGCCCCTGTATCCGGAATGATGAGACGCAAGAGTAACACCGCAGGTACATTGCTCACTATATTGGATAAACCGACAGTGATCGCAGCAAACATGCCCAGATTATTTACCCCGGAAAGCGAAAATTGCGCTAAGACATAGGCAGCTAACCCGCTTTTTTCAGCCCCAGCTACAATAATAAACAAACCAATAAAAATAACTAGCAGATTAAAATCCACACTGGTATACACTTTATTAGGCTTTACCCGCCTGGTCATTAATAATATGGCTGCGCCTAGACTCGCAGCCAGAGCTAAATCATAACCCTGCAGATAGGCCAACAAGACAATTGTCAGCACAAGCAAATTTTTAGCAATCAAATACTTATGGACATTCACAGCAATCTGCCTGTCCACCGGCAGAGAGCCGCGAAATTCCTGCCGATAAGTAAGCCGAATCACCGCAAACAACAAAAGAAGTCCGCAAATTGCAACCGGAACCGCTGCTGTAAAGTAGTCTAAAAACGAAAGCCCTGATAAGCTGCCCACCAATATATTTTGCGGATTGCCTAAAAGCGTCGCCGCACTGCCGATATTGGAGGCCATCGCCAGTCCCAGCAAATTTGGCACCGGATTGCAGGCTGCTTGGCGGCAAAGCATGAGAACAATCGGTGTAAATAAGAGACATACAATATCATTGATGGCAAAGGCGGATAAAATACCGCTTACCATAATAACCGCAAGCAATAACCGCCCTTTGCTGCTAACAGCCTGCAGCATCAGGTTGCCGACAAATTCAAAAAAACCGGCCAGTTTTAGATTTGCCACTACAATCATCATCGAAAATAAAATAACAATAGTCTTATAATCCACCGCCGCCGCTGCTTCACCAAAGGATAAAACACCTGTGCCAATTGTTGCGACCGCACCGACAATAGCCGCCCCAGCTCGATCCACCCGAAAAAAAGGACTCTTGCCTAACGTAAAAACAAGCAGTACAACTACTAAAATAATTCCTGCTGTTATCATCTGTAAATCCATATATACCTCGCTTTACTTTACTAAATAAAACGCTATGCGTTTTAAAACAATAAAAAAGTAAGTAACGTTTCGACTAATTACTGAACGGCAAACTATAGATTAACTGCGCGAAATGTTAAAGTTCATTATAAAGCATGCCCTTCCTAAATTCAAGTTAAGCAAGAAAATCCCCATGTATAGGATTCCTATGCATGGGGATATCATTGTGTCTATTTAGTTCGTCCTATCTAGATAGTTTACTTAACAAGCTCTATCCATACTATCATCTCTGCATTGCTTGCTTTTTCACGTTCATTGATATGTTCATTTTCTATCTTTTACAGCTTGATTGTCCTTGAACAGCCCTTCATATCCTGGAAAATGGCTGTCGCATCCTCTATATAGAACAGTTCAAAAATATCATCATTCACACTGTACATATTTTTCAGCATAGGCATAGCCTCAAGTGCTAATTCTTTTATTTGCCTGGTTGTATTAAATACGGCTTTGCCGCTCAGTCGCAGCCATTCACCATCTGGCGTGGTTGTGCTTATTTCCATATTAGGATTAGTCTTGAGCTGTTTATATACCGCTTTTTCATTGCTTGTGCCAAAATACAGCTTGCCCTCAAACTTCATTACAAAGCCAAAGGGACGCACCTTCGGAATACTGCCATCCACTGTGGCGAGATAAAATACCCTATTGTCTTTTAAAAATGCCAGCACTTCATCCATAAATAACCCTCCTAATTAATATAAATTTAAGGCTCCACAGCACAAGCTGTGAAACCTAATTTCCTGGTGGGGTATACTGGTTTCGAACCAGTGACCTCTTGAATGTGAATCTGAAAATTAGCCTTTGCGCTGATTTATGTTAATTGAAATATGCTTGATTATGTTGGCTTTCTTTAACCTGCAGTTTGCGCCTATTGGTAATCATCAAGGGAGCTTGGCACCCCATAAGGGATAACATAAGGGATAATTCCCTTACGATTACGCACCAGTATATCAGCACACAGAGCAGCAATTAAAATTATTTAGCCATTTCTAATAATGCATCTTTATTGGTATCTATAATCGCATCCATCATAGCTTCTATATCCTTGGGGTGCTTTTTCACTTCGGGCAACTCTTGAACGTCCTGCAATAGTTTTTCATCTAAAGCCATCAAAATCCCCCTAAGAAATACTTTTAGTATATTATAACGCATCTGTTCTTTTAGTACCAACATCTTTCTAATGATATTATCACGACTGTTGCCTTACATATAAAATACAGCTGTTACTTAAAATTCATTGTTTGAGCATTCCACGTTCCAAACATCTCATCTTCGGTAATAATTGCCTGAAAAATTGGCCCGATAAACAACTGAATAACCCGCAGTACTTCATTAAGCTCAAGACTAATCTTCATGGTCCGCTGAGCAAAGTGCCGCCATTTCTTTTGCATATCTGGATTTTCCGCAAAAGCATATACCTTGTCCATCGTACCTTTAGCATAATTTGTTCCGCGTTTTTGCAGTGTAGCAAAAATTGCTTCCTGCAGAGTTCTTGCATCAAAAGTATACCGATTAGCCAAATAATATATGTCGTAGTAATCTTTCATACGGCTACCTAGTTCCATTCTGGCAATAATGGCGTCAAACTTTTCGGCAATCGTCGATTCCAGGGAATACGTCAAAACTTCCGGAGCTGAAAAATTGCTTAACTGTGTAGGCAGCTTGCGCACTTCTGATTTGGGAATAATCACATCGCCTACCCCCATGTCAACATGAAAAGGCGTCCGGGTACTTTTAATAAGTGCCAACAGTTTCACCCGCACGCCATTATATTCACGGTGCTCGGCAATGGGTTCGATACTATTAATTTCAAACCGGATAAAATCGCTGCCGTCATCTTCGCTAATAATTTCTTGCACGACTTCTTTCATCTTTTCCATATCGTTAGGTAGCTGCTGCAGCATAAAATCAACATCCATAGTCGGCCTGCCCTCAAATTCACTAAGGCAATAAAGAAGCAAGCCGCCTTTGAGTACGAGATTTCCAAAGTAACGTGAACGCTGGACACGCCTTAAAAATTCCTCCTGACAAAACAACTGCAAATGCAGTTGATAACCCCTTCCACTTTGTCTGGCTTTAACCTTCAGCCGATCCAATATAGATTGTGCGGTATCTGCCATTAAAGCCACACTCCTACCCACGTCTGAATTTTCTTGTATGCCCTTAGTTTCTTGGCATAATCAATCAGATTAGATATGTTTTTTTGTTTATCCTGGACATAAGCATGAATAGCCTGATTTAGAATCTCCCTATCCAGCTTATTAGCATAACGTACAGTATCACAAATGCAGCGATCACGATCATATGCATGCATAGTTACTCCATCAATTATTTCTTGAGTCACGCCAATCTCCAAATAAGCCGGTTCAATAAAATAAGGCTTTATTGGCAGATAGCCCAAAGAAAGTTTGCTCTTACTACTATCTTTATTTACTGCAATATGCCAGCTCTGCGGGGTTCTGTCTATATATCCGTAATGATAAAGCGCACTCTCCTGACAAATAATCGCCTCTGGAAACAAGCGGGCTACTATAGCCGCTTCTGACATTTCGCCATCCTCAACCCACTGATAAAACCCGCGTTTTACTTTAGCAATCTTCCCCTGCTCTATAAGTTCATTGAGAATACTGTTATGAAAGCCATGCCTAGTTATATCCGAGGTCTTAACTAGTCCATTGGCAGTAACAAAAATCTCACGTATTTCCTTCACCTTCATCACTTTCAACTCCACATAAATAGTCCGCTTTTCAAATTATTAGCGGAGCTTTTTACAAACAGTCTACTCTTTTCTATTAAATAAATCAAGTTATTTCTGTTAAAAAGTCCGCTTTTATAAGAAAAAGCGGACTTTTCTAACTTTGCTATCATTTTATTCGGTTGCGAAATCAAACATTGCTCGCTCATCGACCACGTACCGTTCGGCATCTGCGATGTAGTTGTCTGGAACAATATTAAAGCGACGAACATCAAGCGAGTACAAGTAATCGTTCTCAATATGATAGGTCTCATCGACATATTTGCGAAGAACGTCATTATACCTACGAAGTCGCTCACGTGCTTCACTATTTTGTTCTATGTAAGCACGAAGAATAAGCATCTTGATATAAGCAGATGTTTCTGTCGCGTATCGCTCCATTAACCGTTGTGGAGTACACTGAGCGTGAACGGTATCGTAATCAAAATCAAAAATGAAGCCCTTGATGTCTTCCACTCCCTTAACAAATTGCTCTTCGGTCAGTTTATTGGCACCTTCTTTATCAAGTGTAGGCTCACTACGTCCATGTATAAGGCTTGATAAGATATTGTAAGCATCTGACTCTGCTTGCGGACTCTTGAATTGATGCTCAATGAACTTCCGCAGACACCCCACCCTTGCCGCTATATCAATAGTGACATCTGACGCCAGTTCCTTCAACAGAACCACAGATGACATCAAGTCATCGTCCTTACGGATAGGGGTGCATTGCAACTGTCCATTCTTATTTTCTAAATAGCTGGCGCACACAGATGTAGGGTTCTGCCTCCCAGAATTCGTTTGGATATAGTCGATGACAGGTTCAAAGTCGTGTGTCAGCATTAGAACAGTTCTTTCGTAGAGACTGTTGCCCTTTTCACCGGTTTTAAACAGTCGATTGATGATGGCATACTTTTTGTTTCTGTCGAAAGACGATATCGGGTCATCAAGAATTACTAACTTCGCATCGCTTCTTATGGCATCGAACATAAACAGAATTAAGGCAAAAGAGTGTTTTTCGCCCCAACTCAAATGGTTACCGGGTGCTTGTACGTCTCCGGGTTTCCCGTCTGGTAATATGAACTTAAGCAACGCCCGTGCGCTGTTTTCGCCGACAACCTCGACATCGAACATATATTTAAACCCCGCAAGGTTAAGGAAATCATTAATGTCCTGCTTACGATCCTTGATTTTTTCTTGAATGTACTTATTGTATTTTCCGATTTCGCCCTTTAAAACTCCTACTTTTCCCAACAGGCTATCAATCTCCGTATTCACAGCTTCCATTTCGTCCTTTGTTAGGTTGGAAACGAAATACGCATCGATTGCCCGAAAATCTACTTTCATATCCGAAAGTTTGGACTCTAAATCCGCAATATTATCCCTGTCGACTGATGAACCATTAAATGAAACAATGGCAGTTAATCGTTCATGAAGGTAATTTGCTTCTGCTCTTAATTTAGTCAATTGCGCTTCGAGAACCTTAAGGTCTTCCTTGACACCGAACAGTGATACCAATTCCGATATCCTTTCTTCGCTAAGATATGGATTTAGTCTCTCAAGAGCCTTTATTATAGCGGCTGCTGTTTCAACACTGGCTTTGTCAAAACTATCGGCAAATACCTTATTAATGGTTTCCGTTTTTTCTGTATCACCAGTAGAACAATAAGGGCATCGTCCTTTTTTTCCAAACTGATCATATCCCTGCAATCGCCATGCCGCCCATTTCGAAACAGTATCTTCTTCAAAGAACGGCTTCAACTCACTCAATTCTTCTGGCGGCTTAAAGTAAGCTCCTTTTCCCTCAAGAATGCTCTTAGCTCCGCCGCGCTTAGCAATCTTATTGTTGGCCGTAAATTTTATTGTTTCTATTAATACACCTATCTGCGCTTGCAAATCAATTATTTCCTGTCTACCCGTTATCGTGGTCTTAATCCTTGCCAAGGCATCGTCAATGTTCTTCTTTGCCTTGTCATATTCCTTTGAGCGAATAAGTACCTCGAAAGCGTCTTTAATGAGAGTATCAGGCTGACAAACATACTGGCTAACGTAGTTATCATCAAAAATTGCGACATTTCCAGATTCTACTCCGATTATGCTTGGCGGTGTATCTTCACTCACGCTGCCGTAAGGCGCGAGTTCGTCCAAGGGCTTACCTTGCGAAGCGAGATAGATAGCCCGTGCAATTGTTGACTTACCAGTACCGTTACGACCAAACAGGATGTTCAGCTTATCGGTGCAAATGTTTATCTCGCCACTCATGATATTGTTGCAATTTTGTACTTTAATTGTACCGGACATATCGTATCCCTCCTCAAATACTGGGTTATTTAGGTGATTTGAACATCGGGTGGAAAATGGGGTCAGACATGAATTATTGAGTTATTTCTATATACTAATTACTCAATAATTCATGCCTAACCCTCTTGCTACTCCTATCCCCTTCGGGTCAACAACATCAGCGAACTTCATATTTACCGTCAGGCGGAGGCGAGAATTTTGAATCACGATACCCTCAAAGTTCGCGTCGGCTTTGTATGTAAAATGGTGTGTAGATAAGTTTTTTGAATCTCGCTCCAGCCGCTGCCGAAAGTGGACACCCAGTCAGCGGATAGGCGTTCAGGGAGATTGTCGGGATATTGCAGATGACGCGGCACAGGCGTGCGTTAACTATATCACTCCAAAGACTGGCGCATTGCTCGCGCTCCAAACTATCGATTCTCTGATACGGTATCAGGTACTGGATTTCCCTCCATCAATTATCCGTCCACATCTCGCACTGCCCGATGACAGTGGTAATAGCATCTTCCATCCCCTCCGGCGGATACTTGTATTTTTTTAGCAATTTTTTGACCATGCGGCGCATTCCGGCGCGCGCAGACTCTTTTTTCTGCCAATCGATGGTACGGTTATTGCGGAGCATATCCGTAAGTTCATGCGTCATTGCCACAAGTTCCGCGTTTGCATAGAAGTCCTTGACCGCTTCTGGGCGAGTCAGAGCATCATAGAATGCCAACTCCTCATCGGTCAGGCCCATAGCGTCGCCTTCCGCTTGTGCGTTAGCCATGTCATTTGCCATCTTCATCAATTCGGCGATAACTTCCTCGTTGGAGAGCATCCCGTTCAGATACGCTTTCATGGCACGCGAGAGCATTTCGGAGAACTTTTCGCTTTTGACGAGATTTGTCCGGCGGTAGAGAGCAACCTGCTCGGCGAGGAGCTTCTTTAAAATCTCGACAGCGAGGTTTTTCTCCTTCATCTTAGCGATTTCATCAAGAAACTTCGGATCAAAGAGGGAGAATCCAGTATCCACGTCTGAAAACAGATTAATAACACCCTGGCTCTGAATGCTCGCTTTCAACAGTTCGTTGATGCGAGCATTTATTTCTTTCAGAGACAGCGGCTTGCCTTCGCCTGTAATGCGGGTGAGTAGCGTCCGCACCGCCTCGAAATAGGCCGCCTCATACCGCTGCGCCGGGTTGAGGAGCGAACGACAGAGGGATAAAGCTTGACGCAGGAGCATTGCCTCTTTGATGAACGCGTCCTTGCGACTCGTAGTCGCACCATAACCTACCGACTCCTCGGCAACCCTTGAGAACGTCTGGTCGCCCTCCATAACCATATGGGCGGGTTGTTTTTCAATCGCGCTCAGAAAGTTCACGCCGCCACTGATAGCCTTAGCGCGGGAAAGGTCGGTAGCCGTCTCACGCATAAAACCGGAGTAATCAAAGCCGTGGAACAGATCGCGGCAAACTTCCAGTTTCTCGATGAACTTCGGCAGGGCGGTTTTGGCGATATCTGTGTCGCCGTAGTTATTCTTGTCACGGTTGGTATAGTCATTCATCGCCTGTTTCAGAGCAGATGCAATGCCAACGTAATCAACCACCAAACCGCCTTCCTTATCTTTATAAACTCGATTGACGCGGGCAATTGCCTGCATAAGGTTGTGTCCTGCCATCGGCTTGTAAACATACATCGTGGCGAGCGACGGCACGTCAAAACCCGTCAGCCACATATCCACTACGATGGCAATTTTAAGTGGGTCATCATTATCCTTGAACCTCTTTGCCATCTCGTCGCGATGGCGTTTGTTTCCAATGACGCTTCGCCACTCTTCTGGATCTTTATTGCTTTCGGTCATAACCACGCCGACCTTCTCCGTCCATATAGGGCGAAGTTCAAGCAACTTGCGGTAGATTGCCATAGCGATTGAGCGGGAATAGCCGACAATCATCGCCTTGCCCGTAAGTTCATTTTGACGGTTCTCCTCATAGTGCTTGATGATGTCCTCGCACAAGGCGGTGACGGTCTGTTCCGCTCCAAGGATGCTTTCCATTTTGCCGAGTTCCTTTTTGCTCTTCTCGATAGCATAGTCCTCGGCGTTTTGCGCCATGATGTCGTACTCGGCATCAATAAGCCGCAGGATGTCCTCATCCAATTTCAGATGAAGGACACGGCTCTCGTAGTAGACAGGGCGGGTCGCGCCATCTTCCACTGCTTGAGTCATGTCGTAGATATCAATATAGTTGCCGAACACCTCTTGAGTAGAGCGGTCCTTGCTTGAAATCGGCGTACCCGTGAAACCTATATAAGTCGCGTTGGGCAGGCTCTCACGGATAATAAGTCCAAATGATTTCTGAATCCGTCCCGTCTTGCTGTCCACCCGCTCGTCAATAAACTGGCTGCGATGGGCCTCGTCCGCCATGACAATTACGTTTCGGCGGTCAGATAAGATTTCCGAACTTTCCTCGAACTTCTGCGCCGTGGTAAAGATAATGCCGTTTGCCTGCCGCCCTGCGAGCAGTTCCTTTAGGTGAGTGCGACTCTCGGCCTGTTGCGGTGTCTGGCGCAAGAAATTAGCGCACTTGGCAAATTGCCCAAAAAGCTGATCATCAAGGTCGTTGCGGTCAGTTAGGACAACGATAGTTGGTGAGTTCAAAGCCTCTTGTAACAGATGGGCGTAGAACACCATCGATAGAGACTTACCACTGCCTTGGGTATGCCAGAATACGCCGCCCTTGCCGTCTGTTTCGGTAGCCTTAGCGGTGGAAGCAACGGCTTTCCGCACGGCGAAATACTGGTGGTACGCACCGAGAATTTTCGCATCGTCGGAGAAGCAGATGAAATTCTTGATTATATCGAGCAGTCTCGCCTTATCAAAGATACCCTCAATAAAAGTATCAAACTGGGCGTACTGTGTGTTTTCGTAGCTGCCGTCCTTCGTTTTCCAGTCCATGAAGCGGTCTTCACCCGCAGTAATGGTTCCGGCTTTAGAATTGGCGAGGTCGCTCATCACGCAGAAGGCGTTGTAGATGAACAGTGACGGAATCTCCATCATGTAGTTGCGGAGTTGGCGGTAAGCCTCGGAAACGTCCGTCTCCTCCCGTGAGGGCGATTTTAACTCGAATATTACCACAGGCAGGCCATTGAGGAAAATGATAACATCTGGTCGTTTTTCACTGTTCTCAATAATCGTCCACTGGTTAACGACGGTGAAAGTATTGCGCTCCACGTTCTCGTAGTCCACAAAATAGACTAGAGCCGCCCGCTGTTCTCCTTTGTCGAAATAATTGACCGACACGCCGTTTTGGAGGTAGTCCATAAACTGGACATTTTTCTGCAACACCGTACCACCCTCAAAATTGCGCAGTTTATAAACCGCCTCGTAAAGAGCAACTTCCGGCAACTTTGGGTTGACCCGACGCAGGGCGGAAAGCAACTGATCCGTATAAAGCGGATCGGTGTAGTCCCTCGCCAAGTCTGGGGCGTATGTGTAACCATACCCCAGCGTGTCGCGAAAAACCTCAATTACTGCATTTTCGTAGTTGGCTTCGGTGTATGCCATAAGATAACCCCCTTGTACAAATTTCATCGAAACGCCCGTAGGCGTTAAATCATCATTTAGCGGCTTAAATAGTGACTTCTGAGACATCAATTTCGCCAGACATAAGTTTGGGAAGCAGTGTGTCGCGAAGTTCGGCCAAACGTAGATTCTCCTTTGCATTAAGAAGCACAGCTTCATATATCGGAGCCACTGCGGTTTCGAATGCTGCAACTCGTTTATCATCAGGAATTAAAACCGTCTCGCTTTCAAAATCCCGGGTAACAATGGCATCAAATACAGCTCCATTTGCTTTGTTTTTTAGAGATTTTATTGCTGAAAGCGTAATATGATAAGCTGAATAATTTCCCAGGATGCCGTTGGGCGCGAGAGCATAGCACGATTGGTTCATCGCCATTTGTACTCCAGCCAAGCTGACTTTTCCTACTGTGCCGCGAGCTGTTACAAAAATCGTATTTGCTGGATACAGCCTACTATTGCAGTTGGCCAGGCCTATTTCAGTAATTGTTTTCTCCGTTATCAATGCGTAAGGTGTACCGACATCTTTAGGAGTAAAAAATGGTATCGGGCCATTCCAATAATCAGGATTTCCCGTTTTGGGAGTGCCGCCACCAAGAACTTGCATTACTTCAGTAAAGGGAACAGCCCTGTCAGCATCCTCAAAATTGAAATCAAAAAGTGCTTGTGCTTGCTGCTGTAAATGATGATTTATCTTCGTATTGTTGGCGATTTTATCATCAAACGCCCGAAGAGTTCTTCCAATCTCTACCTGCTTTGGAAGCGGTGGAACATAGAACTCTGTATTGTCCAAGACACCCTGCTGTACCCGTTGGCGCCCAGAACTACCGACCATTGACTTTATTGCCTTGTCCCGAAGTAGCGGACTCATCGACAGATAGTAGATGAAGTCTTTGTCGCTGATACCGGGTTTTGCCCGAAGCACGATAAACTCAGTAGAGCCAAAGCCGACCTCATCGTCATCAAGGATGCTAACCTGCGCAGTCTTACCGTTTTCAAGGCACGGCGTGATACGTGCCATCAACGTATCGCCGTTTCGGAATTTCGAGCCGCCGTTGAAAGGAGCAACCTCAAATCCGAGTATATCACGGGTGAAAGGCTGCAACCATTCCATTGCCACCTTTTTCGCTATTTTGTTTCTCGGCAAACCTTCACTCGGATTAAAATCTATGAACTCTGTGGCTCTGACAAGCGTCCAATCGTTCATCTGCATCGCCTCCTAACTAATGAATTTCCTATGCGAATTTTTAACATTTGTCTGATTGACCATCGCGTAGTGCATGGTCGTATCTATCTTTACATGACCAAGTAATCTCTGTACTTGCTCAATGGGCATTCCTTTATCTATTGCTCTCGTGGCGAGAGTACGCCGAAACTTATGCGGGTGCACCTTTTGCATATCCGCCCGCCTGCCGATTTCACGCAGCCGCGTTTCCACACCGCCTATCAAGAGCCGCTCGTATGGCAGGGTTAGCGATACGAAAAGCGCAGAGTTGGTATCACTCCTGCTGCCAAGATAGTTCAGCAGATGGATTTTAGCTCGAGCGTCGAAGTAAACTACCCGCTCGCTGCCACCTTTACCTAACACCACGCACTCCCGTTCGTGGAAGTTCACGTCCTCACGGTTGAGATTCGTGAGTTCGCCGACACGCATTCCCGTTGACGCGAGCAGGTCGACCATCGCAAGGTCACGGATTTCCTCGCAAGCATCGCGGAGCAGTTCCAAGCTCTCGTCGCTGAAGGTTTCCTTAATTGGCTTATCTGTTTTCACTTTATGGATTCGGCGCACGGGGCTTTTCAGGATATAGTCCTCGTCCTCAAGCCATCCGAAAAAACTACTGAATATGCGCCGCATATTATCAATGGTTACCTTGCTGGATTTTCGATCTTTCTGGTAGCCTGCCAGATAGCCACGCAAGTCGTCCGTGCTGATTTCCCGCACAGGCTTATCCACGCCGCCAAGCATCTGACAGACGGTAGAGCCGTAGTATTTCAGCGACTTCTCGCTGCAGCCTTCTATTCGTTTCGCGGCAATGAACACGTCCAGCAAGCCTCCATTCTCTTTGATTTTCTCCAGTGGGGAAGCCTGTTTTTGTGTTATCTCCACCCCGTGTAGGACGTTTGTCAGAACCCACCTAAGTTCCTCCAGTTGCGCCGAGTTAAGCATCGACGCCATGCTCGCCTGAATCTGAGTGATGAGTTTATCCTTCATAGTTCCTCCTACCTTTCTAAATAAATAGGTTTATTATTGGCAGTAGGAGCGGTAAATCATCATTTAGAGCAGATGTTGCAGGCCATATTTAAGTCGTGGTTCGTGGACTTCGAGCCGTTTGGCAGGGAAATGCCTGATGATTGGCGGGAAGGCACACTCTCAGACATTGCGACCGATATCGTCTGCGGAAAGACACCGTCCACCAAGGTTGCGGAGTATTTCGATGACGACATACCGTTTATCACCATCCCGGATATGCACGGTCGGACATACGTTACAACAACAGAACGCTCATTGTCTTTGGCAGGGGCGGCTTCGCAGTCAAGCAAAACTGTCCCTGCCGACAGCGTTTGCGTTAGCTGTATAGCAACTGCTGGCTTAGTTGTTCTGACTTCAAAGCCGAGCCAGACCAACCAACAAATCAACACGATTGTGTGCAAGAGCGAAATAAGTCCTTTCTATGTCTACCTTACGATGGTCGGGATGGCTGACCACATAAGGATGTTGGGTTCAAGTGGTAGTGCTACTAACAATCTGAACAAGGGTCAGTTCTCGAAGATTGAAATCCTTATTCCCTCAATAGGCGTACTTGATGAATTCTCATCGCTTATTACGCCTGTCTTTGAGGAGATAAAGCGTAATCAACAAGAATCTGAACGCCTTGCCGAAATGCGTGACACTCTTTTACCCCGCCTGATGTCTGGAGATTTGTCAGTCCCAGATATCTAAGCCGCTAAATGATGATTTATCTTTGAGTTGTTCTCTATTTTATCATCAAGTGCTCCAAGGGCTTCCGCTATCGCCCGTTGTTCCTCAATGCTCGGATATGTTATCGGCACTTCAGAGAGCAGCCGGGTATTGATGGAGGGCATCGTAGCACCGACTGCAATATTCCGCACGAAATCCTTTGTTGATTCTAAGATGAAGAAGTAATAAAGATACTTATGGTAGATTTCTGCTGGGTCGCTCGGTCTGACACGCAAACAACGACCGGAAAACATCCACCCGTCCTCGTCCTCGCTTACCCAAGAACATCTATCAACTGACCCAACTCGACTAAAAACCAAATCGCCGTATTGGAGCGTATACTTCGAAAGTCTGTCTTTATCAGCTTCCGAAACGCACGGTAAATTCTGGCGGGTCATTTTTCGCTCACCAAGATGCTCTACGGTGACAATAGGCGTTCCGTCAAGAACATAGTCCTTGTTGTGAAGCTGACTTCCGAATGGTCCCGTTTGAACCGAGGCTATATCGCCGATGGTTGCTGTTTTAAATGTCATACCCAATCGCCCCCAGCCTTTTGCGAATTTCGTCCTCCAGTTCGTGCGATCGTTTGAACATTTCCGAAAGTTCGCCCGTCAGCCGCGCCATTTTTTTCTCAAAGGGTTCTCCATCGTCCTCCTGCTCCTCAATTCCGACGTATCTCCCCGGAGTTAGAATGTAATCTTGCTTGGCGATGTCCTCCGTGGTTACGGCGGCGCAGTAGCCCTTCACGTGCTCAAGCGTTCCTTCATCGAACGCCTCGAAAGTTGTGGCAATTCTGGAGATATCCTCTGCAGTCATCTCGCGCAGGCGGCGATTGACCATCGGTCCCATCTTGCGGGCATCGATGAACAAAGTCTTGCCTTTCTGCTTTTTGTTGCGACTGATGAACCACAGCGAAACAGGAATCTGCGTGGTGTAGAATAGCTGCGTAGGCATGGCTATGATGCCCTCAACGAGATCGTCTTCCACAATCTTGCGCCTAATATCGCCCTCACCACCGCTCTGAGATGAAAGAGATCCATTTGCAAGTACCATACCGAGTCTTCCGTTTGGGGAAAGATGGTAAATCATATGTTGAAGCCATGCAAAGTTGGCATTGCCGGAAGGGGGCAACCCATACTTCCAGCGTGGATCGTCATTTAGCGAGCCGTCGTTCCAGTCCGAGAGATTGAATGGCGGATTAGCAAGGACGAAGTCCGCCTTTAGCGTCTTGTGTAAATCGTTGTGGAAAGTGTCAGCGTTGTATCCGCCAAGATCGCCTTCTATGCCGTGTATGGCAAGGTTCATAAGTGCCATCTTGCGCGTTGTTGGGTTAGCATCCTGCCCAAAGACAGACAAATTATTGATATTTCCTGAATGGTGACTTACGAAGTCGGCTGACTGAACGAACATCCCACCAGATCCGCAGCATGGATCGTACACTCTTCCGTTAAATGGTTGCAATACCTCAACAAGTGTCCGCACAACGCATGAAGGTGTGAAAAATTCACCGGCTCGCTTGCCTTCCAACTCTGCAAACTTAGAAAGGCAGTATTCATAAGTTCGGCCAAGGATATCTGTGTCACTTGCATGTTCGATCATTTTGATATTTGTGAACAGATCAACTACATTGCCGAGCCGCCGCTTGTCCAATTCGCTACGAGCGTAATTCTTCGGCAGAATATCCTTCAACCGTTTGTTTTCTTTTTCAATAGCGCGCATCGCTCGATCAATTATCCCACCAACATCATAGTATTCTTCTCTTCCGTTCTCATCTGCAATTTTTCCTGTTTTGTGTGCCCATTCAGCAATCACACTCCAACGTGCTATTGGGGGCACATAAAAAATGCTAACCTCAGCATAAGCATCTTTATCCTCCACATCGTCATCATCTTCGAGAAGTTCCTGATACCTCGCTTCGAACTTATCTGAGATATATTTTAGAAAAATTAGCCCCAGCACAACGTGCTTGTATTCTGCAGCGTCCATGTTGCCGCGCAGAATGTCCGCGGCTGCCCAGATTTGCTGTTCAAAACCGATGGACGCTGTGTTATTACCATTAGCCATTAATTGCTTCCTCCTATTTTTGCATGATTTTTGCAATTAAATATTGCATCGCCTACGTTTTCTCGCTTAGTAGCTTTTTCCCATGAAACTACATCTAAGTATTATTTATTTCACTTTTATTACATAAGTCCTGCCTTTTTCCATTTATACTTGATTACTTTACTATTATTAATTTCATCTAACAAAACGACTTAATATAAATTTGATAACCATTAATACTAGTACTATAGGAATTAATATATCGACAATATGCTGTAATTGACTGCCCGTATCTCTACGATCAACATAATATAATGCAAAACAAATTAATGAAAATATATCGCTAGGAATTTTCTTAAACCATTTCATACTTTTATGCCTCCCATCCGTCTGGTTGCTCTAATGATTGATTATATGAGCAAGCAAAATATACTTCGAAACTAATAAACCAACCATTTTTACCTCCGCTAATTTATATGAATTAATTTGTTTAAGCTGCTTGCTAAAATATCCCGAAGCGGTAAACTAAGTCCTATCGTTTCGTCCTTTTTAATAGACCTTGTAATTTTTCTACTATCCCTGTAAGCGTTAATTAAAATTTTCTTATTTATTACGTACTCTGATTCATTTAAGCATTCAAACTCTTTAGTATACGCTATACGTTCAGATACTTGGTCAATAGTTGCCTTAACATAACAAGACAACTTAGTTCCACAGCAGCTACAAATGCATATATTCCAAAAACGCTTGCCGGAATCAATCCATTTATGCAGCCTTTTCACATACCTTCCGCAATGAGGACAGTTAAAAGCAAACCTTCTATGATTTAGCCGTACGTCATTTATCTTCAAAATATCACCCTCACAATATTTCTTTAATTTTATCGCCGAGGTTGATACATTCAGCGTATAGGAACTAATCCGTTTTTCTTCAAAGTTTTCGCGCATTATTTGCCCTAATAGCCGGGCATCCCCCATAGCAGTATGTAAATACTCTTCTTGAACATCAATATTCATTAATAGAGCCGCTTCCTTTAAGCCTACGTGGTGGTGCCTGCGATCCATTACTAAGTATTCTTGTAGGTCGACATAGCGGCTTAACCATTTAAAATTATATTTATTGTAATAAAACCGGCAATTTTGTTTTAGCACTTCAATATCAGATTTTCCCCAAGTGCATATTACAAACTCCGTCCCCTTCAACCATGCCCTAAACATCGTAATAGCTTTAGAAAACAGCACCCCTTGTTTCAGATCTTCCTTTCTTATTTTGGTTAACGCCTGAACCTCCGAGTGTAATTCAGGATAGATTTTGGGCTTAATAAGAACCGAAAAAGCATCTAAAATATTAAGATCTTCATCAAATTTAACTGCTCCGATTTCAATAATTTCATTAGGGCATCTATAACAGGGTGATTTGCTAGGTCTGTTCCATTCTAAATCAAGCATTATATATGTACGTTCCACAAAGCTCCCCCCGACTCTATTTTCCTTAACCTGTCTATAGAATAACAAAAAGCACTGACAGCATATTGTCAGTGCAAAAATTATTTTTCTATTTAGTTTCAAGTATGGTATTTATTACATTTTAGCAATAAACCTTTGCCATCTGCTCAACTTGTTCCTTCAAATATACTCTGAGTTCTTCTGGCTCCAGCACTTCTACTTCTGCTCCATATCCTAATATCCAGCGGCTGATTTCACGCCGGCCATTTACTGTGGCCTCAAAAATTATAGACCCGCTCTCACATTCTGTTATACGCTGCGACGGATGAAAAGTTTCAGTTCTAACCCACCGTGCAGCCTCCGGCAAAAACTTTAATTTCACATGAATTGGCTCGCCGCGCTCAATAAGCCAGCTGCCGCTAAAATACTCCTGTGCGGAAAAATCACTTGGTACAACAAATGGCTCTTTGGTTTCCGATACTTTTCTGATCCTATCCATCCGAAACATGAGCACCGCCTTACGCAAATGACAAAAAGCAACTAAATACCAGGCAGAGCCACGAAATGTAATGACATACGGATCAATCACTCTCTCTGTTTCAGACTCTCTGGTTTTGGTATAGTAACATATGTTAACCCTGCACTGTTTATCTATCGCCTTTTCTATGATATTGAACAATTGCTCTGAAACGTCCGTATGTTTTGCTGCAACTTTAATATCGACACTTCTGCAGGCCTTATCAACCTGGGATTGGCGATCATCCGGTAGACTGGCTAATATTTTTCCTTGTGCAAGACGCAGTGAATTACCAAGCGGGTTATCATTTTTAGAGAAATCCTGTACACAAGCCAGTAGTGCTGTAGCCTCGTCAACCGTAAAGGTCAGTGGACGAAGAAATACTTTGTCCATAAAACGGTATCTTTTCATTTTATCATCAAAATAAATCGGCAGCCCGCTTTGATTTAATGCATCCAAGTCTCGGTAAATTGTGCGTTCACATACATTACACTCTGTTACTAAATCCTGAAGTTCAGCCCCATGTCTATGCTCAATTAGCGAAATGATTTTTAATAAACGCAGGAGTTTCTCTGAATTTGACACATTTACCACCCCCATGGTAAATTCACTCAAACCACCCTCACCTCCTGCAAGTTACATTTATTTAGAACAAATTTTATTATACTGATGCAATACCCCATATTTAGGACAAATTATACTCAACCATATCATCTTGCGAATGCACCATAACGTTATCAAGTGACAGCATGCCAAGTTGCCGATCGACTTCAGTTCCTGTGTCAGAATACGTAAATATTTCATGATTTAATATATAAAATAAAGCGAATACGACTTTTGTAAATTTCTTTTGGTTATGATACCCCTTTTTCCATCTGTTGGCATGCTTCAACTTAATTACAGGTTTTAAATAATCAAAAGTCCATTCTTCGTATTTGGTTTGGATGTTTACCAGTAAAGGGTAAAAGCGAAATTTAAAGTTAAACTTATGACAAAACGATGCGATTATTTCCATCCTAAGGCGGATTATTTCCGGTGCATCTTTATATACGTTTAATTTTTTCATTGGCTTTAGCTTCCGGTTTCTAACTTTCCATGCAATGGGCAGCCACTCCGCTTCAAAGCTGGGCTGATATTTGGTCATTTTTTCATCCAATAATAACATAAACGAATCATCGATATGACTTTCAAAGCAAAAATCGCTTTGCTCATCCATTAAACTCAACTCCACTTCGAAAATCTTAATATTTATTATGATTATAGCAAAATGCACTGACAACATATTGTCAGTGCACAGGCTGTAATCAGGAAGATTAATTTGTCTGTTTACTACGGTGCAGAATCAAGCATTCGCAACAACTTATTCCTCTTAGTAGCAACCGTCTCGCTTTTTACTGCATCTGGCTCCTCTTTCACTGTTTTTACGTCATCCTTGATCTCCCAGAAAAAATTACTAATTAACTCATTCCGTCTTCAGCTCGTGAATTCCAAAGAGCCCATACTCTAACTTCACTTTCCTGCTCAATATTCCCTTTGTCCTAGATTGTATTCCTGACACGTTTTTGCAGAGATAGTAAGTTAGATAAAGTATCCCCTCACTTACTTCGGCATATGATGGGCAGCTATCTCTTAAAATCCGGCATTGACTTGGCTGCAGTATCCCATAAACTAGGACATGCTAATAAATCTTTTACTGCCAATACGTATATACACGCCCTGGAATCGGCAGTAAAGCAATCTGAAACTGTTATGCAAGATATTTTAACAAACTTAAAAGCGCAAAAAAATAAAGGACAGGCCTAAAAAATGCCTGTCCTTTATGCATGTACATTTATTAAATTTGTCCTCATTAAAACGCACCTAGGCGCAATTATAGGCGCAGTTCACATAATAATAGGCTTCACGTATCCGTGAAGCCCCGTATTTCCTGGTGGGGTATACTGGTTTCGAACCAGTGACCTCTTGAATGTGAATCAAGCGCTCTCCCCCTGAGCTAATACCCCTTTATTAAATTAATTAACAGTATTTAGTATACTCCTATAATATCCGTTTTTCAAGCCATTAATTAGGCATCGCGGTTACAGTTGGACTAACTGTTTGCTTTTGTCCCTCGCGCAGCACAGTAATATTTACTTTGCTGCCTACCGGTACATTATCTAGGACTGATCGCAAATCAGCTACACTGTTTATCTCTGTTTCATTGACCTTTACAAGGATATCACCCTGCTGTATGCCAACCTGATCTGCCGGACCGTCTTTTACCACACGGGTAACGTAAATGCCCTCAGCGATTTGCCATATATAGCCATAGCGGGCTGCAGATGATCTGTCAAGTATGCTGATACCTAGATAGGCTCGTGTAATTTTGCCATCCTTGACAAGCACATCTAAAATAGGCCGCGCTGAATTAGCCGGAATAGCAAACCCCATCCCTTCAACGCCTTCAGCCGAAATCTTGGCACTGTTAATGCCTATAACCTTGCCGTCAGCGTTCACCAAAGCACCGCCGGAATTGCCGGGATTGATGGCGGCATCTGTCTGAATAAGCTTAAATCTGCGGTCACCTACTTCAATCGTCCGGTTTAGTGCGCTAATTACCCCAACGGTCACACTGCCGCGAAATTCCAGACCAAGCGGATTGCCGATGGCAATAGCCGGTTCACCTGTCATGATTTCATCGGAATTGCCAAACTCCGCTACAGGCAGATTGCCTGCCTCAATTTTTACTACCGCTAAATCTGTAACTGGATCCACACCGACAACTTTGCCTTTTACAGTCCTGCCATCGTTTAATGCCACCGCGATTTCCTGCGCCCCCTGGACTACATGATAATTAGTAGCAATATAGCCATTGGCATCAAAAATAACCCCTGAGCCTACCCCTTTTTGCACAAGCACCTTTTGATAAAAATTATCCAGCATATAGGCTTTGTTAGTAATGCCCACAACAGCCGGTCCTACGTCTTTAACGGCCTTTACCACAAAGGTTTCCCTCGCTGCCGATACTCCGGCGCTGGGATTGGCTGCGGCCAGAGCCCCATTCGTCATACATAGACTGACTGCCAAAACGCCAAGCAGAAAAATAGAATGTAAACACTTCCAAACCTTCATACTTATCCTCCTTATCGATTAAACTTATCCACATTTTTATCCACATGTCAACAATTTTTATTAACAGTTGTTGATAATAGGCTTATTGGTGTTCTCATACAGTAATATTAGGCCTGTACGCGTAATCCGCCTGCCAAATATAAACCAGTTTTCCCCAACTTCTTTACTAAATATTTCCCCACTATAAAACAAAATCCTGCTTGCATTTGTTTTATAAAATCATATGACAAAGATATGACAAAACTATGACCTTTACACAACGAGTATAAAAGATATCCACATTTTTATCAACATGTTAACAGTTTTTATCCCCATCTGTTGATAAAGAGCATTGCTAATTCTTGGTTTTGCCCCAACTGTCGATAATTTCACCATTTAGCTGATAGACATTAATTTGCAAATTACGTTCACTCACCGCTACCGTGAGATAGTTTGGCTGATTTATCGGATTATAAAACACGGCATTCCAGCTTTTTGCCTCCGTCTTGGCAAAAGTTCTGTCACCACTGCGCCCAGTAGTAATATAGACCGGACCTTCTCCCTTTTCATCAGACCACTTGCCCTTACTAATTGGGTATGAACGCGCGTAAGCATGGTCATGTCCTGCAAAGACAACATCTACATTATAACGCTCAAAGACGGGGGCAAACGTCTCCTGCAAATCTTCATCCCCAGCAATTAGGCGGTTATGATAAGCCGGACGGTGCATAAATACCAGTTTCCAGCGTTTCGCGGCTGCCGACAAATCCCTTTTCAGCCATTCTTGCTGCAGGATAAGCATATTAGGAATCCACTCCTCTTCCTCCTGGCGCTGGGTATCAAGAATAGTAAAATGAGCATCACCATAATCAAAGGAATATACTTTCCCCTTAAGCTCCGGCGGGCCATTGTCAGGAAACCGCAGGAATGCGGTATAGAAGAGCGGCTGAACAATTTTCCATTCCGTGTTATACGTTTCATGATTGCCCATAACTGCCATAATGGGAATTGTTTCAATAACACCGCGTCCTGCATGAAACCACTCATCCCATTGCCGATAACTAAGGCCCATATCCACCAGATCGCCAATATTCATCATAAAAGCTGCCGAACTATTCCTGTTATATGCTGTGTCTAAAGTATCCTGCCACACGCCAAAAGAATAGCCTTGTGAATCCCCAAATAGTAAAAAAGAAAATGGCGCGGCCTCAGCCGGAGCTGTAGTAAAGCTATAATAGGGGCTCCAAAAAAATCCATTGCCTACACGATACCGATAAGCCGTACCAGGCTTAAGATGTGTCAGCTTTATCGAATGGACCGCCACGCAGCCCATATCTGTATCAACAAGCTCGGCAGTGCCTGAAAGTACTGCTGCGGAAAATGGAACTCCCCGCTCAGCATACTCAACTTTACTGTACATAATATATTTGCAGGTCTGCCAGGTAACTGTCTCTGTATCAGCAGTATTCCCGGTCCAGGTAAGTGTTATATTCGAAGGCCAAAGGCTTAGACTGGACGGCCAAAATCTAATGACCAGCACTAGCACAAGCAGAGCAGCAAGCCAGAATATTTTCCATTTTGTAAAAAATTTCGAGAGTTGCCGCACCCCTTCGCCCCCTTCTACTTCTTTATATATAATGAGTATTTTATTCCTAAAATACCCCCATTTTACACATAAAAAAATAGACCAGCAACATTTCTTTGCTGATCTGTACCATAAGGGCCTTTTTATTTGCCAAGCAACATTTTAACTGATACAAGCATTAAAAAGACGGCAAAACACTTTTTCAGGATAGGCGGCGGTACAATTTGGGCTATCTTCCCGCCTACCATACCGCCAATTAAGAGCGTAATACAAATTAATATGCCTGCGGTGATATCTACATTGCCTTTTTTATAGTATTCCCAAAAAGCCAGTATGCCTACAGGCGGTAGCATTACTGCTAGGGACGTGCCTTGGGCCATTAGCTGAGAAAATCCAGCAAAATACATCAGCGTAGGCACAATAATAATACCGCCGCCTATACCAAAAAAACCGCTCAATATTCCGGCTGCCAAGCCAATTGCTGCATAAATTAACATAATTACTCCTCCTGCTGTTTATACCTGATTGTAATGAAGATAGTTTATCTATTTCCAAAAGTTCTATGTAAATAAAATCCAGCAGCTTCGCTAAAACACGAATCTACTGGATAATAATTAGTCAATTAGGCCGTAAGCTTTCATTTCTTTTTGCAGTAATGCCAGATTATCCCCATCAAGATCGGTCAGAGGCATACGGCAATGGCCAGCTTTAAAGCCCAAGAGATTTACTGCTGCCTTGACAGGAATCGGATTTACTTCAATAAACAAAGCTTTAATCAGTTCAAGTGTCTGCAGCTGCAGTTTAATGGCTCCCTGAATATCCCCTGCAAAGAACTTTGCCACCATATCATGCGCATCTTGGGGAATAATATTGGCCATGGTTGAAATGACCCCTTTGCCGCCAAGCGATAAAAGCGGCATAATCGCATTGTCATCGCCGGAATACACTGCAAAATCCTCACCGCATAAGTTTACGACATCGCCAACTTGTCCTAAATTGCATTCCTTGACAGCAATAATATTCTCAATCTTAGATAAAGCAAAAATTGTTTCCGGATTGATGTTCAAATTGGTTCTGCCAGGTACATTGTATAAAATCATCGGTATCTTTATACTGCCCGCGATTGCTTTAAAGTGTTCATATAGGCCCTTTTGCGTAGCTTTATTATAGTACGGCGTAACAGATAAGATTGCGTCAGCCCCTGCCGCTTCAGCTGCCTGAGAGAGCTTAATAGCATGCTTGGTATCATTGCTGCCTGTGCCGGCAATAACCGGGATACGTTTATTTACAGTTTTTACGGCAAACTCGATAACCGCAATATGCTCCTCATCAGGCATAGTAGAGGCCTCGCCAGTTGTGGCGCAAATTACAATGGCATCGGTACCGGCTTTTACTTGAAATTCAATAAGTTCTGTTAAAGTCTGATAATCAACTCCGCTATCCGCGAAGGGCGTAATCATGGCAACTGCCGAGCCAATAAATAATGGTTTTTTCATCAGTAATACTCCTCGTATACATATTTAGACTAAATTCTATAATATTGATTTTAGCCCATAATTCCATTAAAGGAAAGTACTAGATGAAATAAAATATCCTGACACATCCTGTTCACTAATTTGTATAAACATGCACGGCTTTAATTTGTGTCGAGTTTTCTTTATTCAAATATGAAAAAACTGCAGACAATTTACATCTGCAGCTTTTTATAAACTTTATGATTTAATTGGCACCGATCTTTTGCAATACATCCTGGGTAATATCCTGTCCGCCAAAAATCACAGTATTTCGTTGTACCACCATACTCAACCCTTTAGCTTCCATTACCTCTTTTATTGCTGCATTTATTTTTTCGATAATAGGTTTGGCTAATTCCTGACGTTTTTGTTCAAACTGCTGGCCAAGCTGCCGACCCAGATTCTGTTTATCCTGCTCGCTTAATTTTACGGACTTCGCATTAAAATCCTTTTGTTCCTGTTCTCTCTCCGCCTGCAGCTGTTCATTGGCTTTGGCTGTATCCGGATGCCTGTTGATTAATTGACCGTAATCAACCACGCCAATCGGCAAAACTGCTTGCTCAGCCGAAGCCGTACCCGGCAGAGCGAAATTGCTTCCTAATAACGTCAGCAGACATACTGCTGCACATGCCGCAAATTTTACGGCGATACTTTTAATATTACGCATTTTTTCCCCTCGCTTTTTGTTAATTAGACACTTGCCCATCTACACTTTCTTTAGCAGTTTCAGGGGGTGTATTCTGGGCATCAACTTTTAATACCCCATTTTCAATGAGCTGCTGCAAGATATTTTGCTGCAAAGCAATCGCTTGTACAAAACCTTCGAGCGGCATCACAATACGCTGAGTATTGGCGAATACAGGTTCTCATTTTTCCCCTTTTAACTGGGGCTGCAAAGATACCAAATCCAGCCGGACAACATTCCCGGTTACATTGATGTTGCCGATACCGTCGACAAAAATATCCTGATTCATCCTTTACTTCTCCTCTTTAGTTATATTTACAGCCTATGCTGCAGATAAAAATGTAAATGTCCGCCTTTAGCTTATTGACTTTGTTCACAACAAGGCAAGTGGTGCAGCCAAAACCCGGCGATAAGGCAGATCGCTGCTTGACGACTTTCGTATCAAAATGGTTTACCTCTGTCACTTATAACCAAATGTGTATTTCGCCATTTTCCTGCTAATTCCTGCTTTTTTAATTTTTGCAGATTTCCTACTATAATTGAAAGAGGCTGCCCAGGGCAGCCTCTTTGCTATTTAGCTATTTAATTTCTCACAGCGTTTCTTTAATACTTTGCGGCGAGCTCATAATCGTACGCCATACTCTCAGCGCATCAATAATAATGAAGACAATTAGCACCATCATAATTGCACTGGCGCCTGCCAATAACATCTGGCCTTTAGGCAAATAGAATTGGAAAATATTGTAGAAGCCAGCTGTCAATGCTGTTACAATCATAAAGCACAGCGGTGTTAAGGTAACCCACGCATATTTTGCTTTACCCATACGCAGGAGTACCGTAGTCCCAATCGTCAGCGTCAAACTTGCCAATAACTGGTTGGAAAGGCCAAACAACGGCCAAATGGAAGCAATTGATCCGCCAAACACTAGGAAGCCCCACATGAAGGAGATTAAAGCACTGGTGAAGATGATACCAGGAGTCCAATGCGGATCGCTAAGCGGTTTGTAAACCATACCGCCTACTTCTTGCAGCAGGTAACGGCCAACACGCGTACCGGCATCAATAATTGTCAGGATAAACAAGGCTTCAAACATAATCGCAAAGTGATACAGGAAGGACATAAAGCTTTCCAGGCCTGGAATCTTGGCAAAAATATGCGCCATACCAACAGCCAGTGAAACAGCCCCGCCCGGACGGCCTGCTACGTTTTCACCAACCATTTGCGAAAGTACAGGTAGTTCTTCAATTTGCATACCAAGTTTAGCAAATACATCTGGTGCACTATTGATGGCAAAATAATCGGCTGGAATAAGGCTTGTTGCGGCAATGAGCGCCATGATCCCCACAAAGGATTCCGCCAGCATAGCGCCAAAGCCGATTGGCAGAATTTCATTTTCATTTGTTAACATCTTCGGCGTAGTTCCTGTGGCAATAATGCTATGGAACCCGGAAATAGCGCCGCAGGCAATAGTAATACACACAAAAGGCCAAACTGGGCCTGGTACAACCGGACCACCGCCGCCTAAAAATTTAGTAATTGCCGGCATATGAATCTCCGGCTGTACAATAATAATCCCTAAAGCCAAGGCACCAATGGTACCAATTTTCATATATGTACTCAAATAATCACGCGGTGCCAGGAGCAGCCATACAGGAAGCGCAGCTGCAATAAAACCATACAAAGGCAGGATAATATCTAATTGGGTACGGCTGAAGGTAAAATAAGGCGCCAGCGCGGAATTCTGTACCCAGTTTCCGCCAAATACAGCAGCAACAACCAGTACGACACCGATAAAGGATGCTTCGCCAATATGACCGGGCCGTAAAAAGCGCATATACACGCCGACAAAGAGCGCGATAGGAATTGTTGCACCAACCGTGAAGCATCCCCAAGGACTGTTAAAGAGCGCATTTGCTACGGCAATAGCCATACCTGCCATAGTAATAACCAGGATAAAAATAACAGCAATCGCGGCTGCCAGACCAGCAGATTTACCAATTTCCGCTTTGGCAATTTCGGCAATTGACAAACCGTCATGCCGAATCGAGGCAAACAAGATAATCATATCGTGAACTGCCCCGCCGATACAAGCACCAATTAAGAGCCAGATAGTACCAGGCAAATAACCAAATTGAGCTGCCAATACCGGTCCAACCAGCGGACCTGCGCCGGCAATAGCGGCAAAATGATGTCCGAAGGTTACCCATTTGTTGGTAGGAACATAATCATGACCGTCTTCATGCACAATGGCTGGGGTTGGACGATTGGCATCAAGCGTTAATACTTTGGCCTTCATGAAAGCGCCATAGTAACGATAGCAAATACTTAACACCAACGCCGCAATAATAACAAGATAAAGACCGTTCATACACTTACCTCCTTAAATTTTGTAGAATTTTATGAATTAATTACGATTTAATCATAATATAAAATAATCAATAAATAAACCTAATCAGGCTGAACAGACAAAAGTAAGGCCTAAACAGAAATTATCTCAACTGAACAGAAATTACTACTTTAAGCCCAAAATAGCTTTAATATCTTTAATTTGGCTCTTACTTACAGGTATTTCAGCTTGTGGATGACACTCCACCTTTAGCCAGTACGTCCCTTTAAACCATGGTACAACTTCCTGTACCTTATCCAAATTAACAATATAACTTTTATGCACACGCAGCATATTAGTACTCGCCACCCGTTCCTCTAGTTCCGACAGAGTACCGTTATAAATGAATTCTTCCTCTGCTGTCACCACAATTACATTGCCTGTATTGGCATAAGCATAAATAATATCAGCGTAGTTAAGCAGCCGAATTTTCCCCAGCTTTTCAACAGGCAGTTTTTGAATTTGAATTTTACTGCCTTCCAGCACATTATCAAGCCGCCGGGCCGCAACCCGCCATTCTTCTGGCTGATAATTTTTCAGCCGCAGCAGCGTCTTGGTAATACGCTCCTGTTCAAACGGTTTTAAGATATAATCTACCGCGCCAATTTCAAAAGCCTTTAGGGCATATTCATCATATGCTGTAGCAAATACAATCATGGTTGCTGGTGCGATTTTCCGTATAATCGCAGCCGCCTCCAGGCCATTGATATCCCGCATGCTGATATCCAAAAATACCACATCAGGCTGCAGTTTGGCAATAAGGCCTATCGATTCTGCAGCATTGTCAGCTTCACCCACAATTTTAACTTCCTGGGTAAAAGATAAAAGATAGCGCAGCTCATCGCGTGCTGGCAATTCGTCATCAACAAGTAAGATTTTGAGCATAGGCTTCTCCTTCACTATGATTTAGCGGCAAAACAATGGTTACAACAGTGCCGGCATCAACTGTACTATGAATAGTCAGTCCATAAGCACAGCCAAACTGCCCCTGCACGCGTTCATGAACATTCATCAGACCAATATGCTCGGTCGATGAGGCTTTCTTAAGAGGATGAAAAACTGCTAAATCCATGCCAACCCCGTCATCAGTAATGGTAATTACAATCTCGCCTTCTTTCTTTTCAACGGCTATGCAAACTGTACCACCAGCTACCTTGGGCTTCAGACCATGATTTATGGCATTTTCAATAATCGGCTGAATGGTCAGCGAGGGAATTAAATACTGCTCGGCTGACGGATCAACTGCCTCTTTTACGCATAGCTTTTCGCCATAGCGTGCCTTTTCAATCGCTAAATAGGCACGAACCTGTATTAGTTCCTCGGCAATAGTAATATTGCGGCCGGCTTTTTGCAAAGTAAAGCGAAAAATTGCACTGAGCTTTAATAGCAAATCGCGGGCTAAATCAGGTTTGGTGCGTACCAGCGAGGTAATGGTGTTTAGTGTATTAAAGAAAAAATGCGGATTTATCTGCGTTTGGAGCGCCTTCAGCTCGGCCTCCGCGACTAATTTGGCCTGATGATCCAGTTCAGCCAGTTCCAGTTGAATGGAAAATAGCTGAGCCAGCCCATTAGCAAACACCACATCAGATTGCTTTAAGAGCTTTCTATTGGTGTAATACAGTTTGAAGGTACCAATAACCTGTTCCCCACATTTTAGCGGCACGATAATAGAGCTAGCTAGCTGGCAGCCCTTAACCAGACAGCCAATTTCCGCTGGGCTCTTGGCAATATATATCGAGCCGCTGCGTAAGGCCTGATTGGTGGCCAGCGTAAACCCGCTCTGATTGGACAGATGATGATCAGCACCAACGCCAATAAACGCCAGGACGCATTTGGTATTTGTAACCGCTACAGCATGATAGCTGCCATTAGCATAGATAATTTCTGCGGCCGCTTTAGCCGAATCGATACCAAGCCCCTTCCTAAAATAAGGCAAGGTCTGAGCGGCAATGGCCAATGCCCTTTTGGACTCAGCAGCGCCTGCTTGCTGCTGTACATCAATGGTCATTTTGATAATCAGCATAAAGATAGTAAGGCCCAGCGAATTAGCCACAATCATCGGTAGTGCAATGTGCTGCACCAACGTTAATGCCAGCTCAAACGGCCGAGCGGTCAGTAAAATAATCGCCATTTGCAGAATCTCGCCAATAATTCCGCTGCCCAGCGCAATCCACCAGGGCATTGGACTCTCCGGATAACGACACTTTACCCATCCGGCGAATAAACCTTCACATACATTAGCCATCGCACACGAAAGGGCGGAAAAACCGCCAAATAGCAAATAGCGATGCCCCCCCGCGATCAGCCCAGCCGCTGTTCCCATTGCCGGACCGCCCAAAAGACCCGCTGCCATAACACCTATTACCCGCGAGTTGGCGAGTGCATCATCTACCGGAATACCTGCATAAGTACCTACAATTCCAATGCTGCCAAAAATAAGTGAAAGTTTTATTTTATCCAGCAATGTTACATAGCGATAATTAATCCGGCGAAAAAGAGTAGTCTGCGATAAAAAAAAAGCCAAAGTTGCCGCAATGCTCATGCGCTGCACCATTTGCAGCAGCAAACTTTCCTCCAAAAAATCCACCCCTCACAAGCTCCATAAAAATGCCTCTAATGAAAATATGTTTCGCCTTTTCCCCACGCAAAACCTCTTTACCGAATACGTATTAATGTTATTTTGTAAAAAGCACCTTGTTTAACTGTTTATTTGGATGTAGCCAGATTTATTAAATACTTAAAGCCTTGGTAAAACAGCCAAGCCATAAAACGGTTTAATTTTAAATATAGACATTAACAAAATTAATTTTTATTATATATACAATTAATTTTGTTAATGTCTATATTGATTTAATAAGAAATATATGTTAATATTCAAGCATAACAGCAAAGAGGTGAGCATCATTAACAATAAAGTTTTAAACCATTGCCCGGTTTGCGGTAAAGAATTAATTATTACCAAGCTTAACTGCCGGCATTGTCAAACTAAAATCGAAGGCGAATTTGCACCCAGCAAGTTCTGCCGTTTACCAAATGAACAGTTGGAATTTATTGAAGTCTTTCTGAAGAGCCGCGGCAATATCAAAGATGTAGAAAAGGAATTAGGCATATCCTACCCGACTGTCCGCAACCGACTGGACAGTGTCCTGCAGGCACTTGGCTACTGCGTGGAAAAAAGTGAATGTCCTAAAGATGATTTGCAGCATCAGACTATCTTGGATTCTCTGGAAAGAGGAGAAATCACCTCTGAGGAAGCTGCTCAGCAGCTGCGCAAATGCAAAAAATAACATACGGAAGGGGAAAACTATGCATACCGAAAAAGCTAAAATCCTGGAAATGATTCAAAGCGGCAAGATTACAGCAGCAGAAGGACTTGAACTCCTGGAAGCGTTAGACCCGTCAGGCCATGAGGCTACCATTGTTCCAGAAAAAACCGACCGTTTTTTACGCATACGCATTACTAAAGGCCAACAAAATAAAGTGAATGTCAACATTCCGCTAAGCCTTGTTAAGGTAGCAACCAAGTTTGCCGGGATCGGCATGAAAATGATTCCTGATCAGGCTCGCCTGGAAATGCAAAACAAGGGCATGGATTTATCCGAAATTAATTTTGACGAGTTGGCTGCGCTCATTGACCAAGGCTTAAGTGATGGAAAACTAGTCGATATTGATACCGATGATTCACCGGATGGACCTACTAAAATTGAAATCTATATTGAATAAACGTCCTATTTACTTTCCCATTATACTATACATAATAGCCAAAACCTGAACTCTACACCATAGTTCAGGTTTTTAGCTTACCAAGACAACATCACTGATTGGACATTGCCTTGTATTTTTCCCTGAAAGCATTATAATCAAACTAGATACCCCTATAATGAGGAAGAATATCAATGAAAAAAATTATTCTGACGATAAGTATTATCCTAGTGTTAAACTATGCCACCCTTTTAGCATTTGCCGCTAATTCTACTACTGACCAAACTGAAGTTTTAAATTTAGTTAATAAAGAGTTAAGTAATTTTCGTACTTCACCAGCTAATCCCTATCTTGAGCTAACAGACAAACATATGCAAACATTTGTCGGAAAACCAAACAACGTATCCGGTAATGTTTTCACTGCTGAAACCAGCGGAATTTTTGGCGTTAGTACAGCTTTTAAAACAAACCAGGATAGTTTTAACCTGCTGTATGGAAAAGATGGGCAAAACATTTTTGCTGCCAATTTTGCCACCTCCTTGCGCACAGCAGGAAATATTGACCTCTCCGCATTATACTTTAAAACTAAAAGTTCATTTGTTGGCTTTAAAGTTTCCAGCCAGCTTGCTCCAAAATTAATAGTTAGTGCAGAAACATCCGAAAACTTAACCGACTTGACAAAGGGATACTTATTTACAACCAAATATCAAGATATACAACAGGATAACTTTGATATATCAATATCCTATCGCGATGTTCAGTCGACAGCCATTTCCGATTATAGTGCCAATACAGCGTTCGCCGATTCAAAGGGGTTTAGGCTAGAAACAAATTACAAGCTAGCACCACAACTTACCCTGACCGCTTCTCAGGACTTGGCAGAGGCACAGGATAAATCAAACAAAAACACCAGCCGCATTATTTTTACCTGGAAATTTTAAGCTTATAAACGTAAAAAGAACCGCCTTAGAGACGGTTCCTTTTTGCGTTATTCACTGTTTACATATTCTTTAATTGATCAATATCAGAAAAAAATCTTAGTCAAATTCTTGACTAAGATTTAAATATCATTTGGTAGCCCTAAGGGGAATTGAACCCCTGCCTCCGCCTTGAGAGGGCGGCGTCTTAAACCTCTCGACCATAGGGCCATATGTTGGCATTCCAAAAAGCAAAATTAACCCCAACAATTAAATATAGTAACTCTTTTCGGCCCAACTTGCAAGTGTAAATTAAAAATTTATTATATTTTTTTTGCAGAAATATACTTTATAGCTTGGTCCATCCGCTTGAGGCACTCTTCTTTCCCCAATAATACCATGACTTCAAACAGCCCCGGACTTACTGTACGGCCTGTTAAAGCCAGCCGAGTCGGATGAATTAATTCACCAATTTTGATAGCTAAATCCTCAGTCAACTGACGATACGCTTCTTCTACGTGCACTTCATCAAAACATTCTACCGCTTCTACACATTTACGGCACTTTGCCAAAAGCTCAGCGGCTTCCGGTTTGGCAAAGTGCTTGCGGCAGCCCTTCTCTTCATATTCTGTGATATCCTTGAAAAAATATTCGGCGGCTTCGGCCAATTCGACAAGTGTCTTGACGCGGGTACGCACTGCAGCAACTATCTCTCTTATTTTATTATACTGCTCTCCTCGTTGGGCCTCGGTTATCAGTTTTTTCTGCAGTAAAAAGGGCATCGCCTCCCGAGTAACATCATCTAAATCCATGCTGCTCAGATACTGGCCGTTAAGCCAGGCTAGTTTTTTGGTATCATAAATGGCTGCTTTTTTTGATACTCTGTCCAGCGAAAATTTTTCTATTGTGGCTTTGGGCGTGATAATTTCTTCTTCATCGCCTGATGACCACCCCAAAAAGGTCAGATAATTAACAATTGCCGGCGCCACAAATCCCTGTTCACGAAATTCTTCTACAGAAGTCGCGCCATGGCGCTTACTGAGTTTACTGCGATCAGGCGCTAATATCATGGCGATATGGGCAAACTGCGCTGTTTTATAGCCAAGCGCCTGATAGATTAAGACTTGCTTAGGGGTATTGGAAAGATGCTCTTCAGCCCTGATGACATGTGTAATGCCCATGGCATTGTCATCAACCACACAGGCGAAATTATAGGCTGGAATGTTATTAGATTTCATAATAATAAGGTCATCTAACTGATCTAAACGAAATTTGACTTGTCCATGAATTAAGTCATCTACGGTTATTTCGCCGCTCTCTGGCACCCTTAGGCGCACTACTGCCTTCTCGCCTGCCTTAATGCGTCTTTCGGCCTCGCCCAGCGGAATATCACGGCACTTGCCATTATAGCGCAGTGTCTCTCCCGCCTGTAGCTGAAGTTCTCTGGTATGGGCTAACTCCTCAGCTGTACAAAAACAATAATAGGCTTTTCCTTCGGCCACGAGCCGCGCTACTTCTTTCTGATAGAGCGCCAGACGTTCGGACTGATAATACGGACCATTCGGTCCCTCGACACCCGGCCCCTCATCCCAGCCAATTCCCAGCCATTTCATACTGGCTAAAATCTGGGAAATGGAATCTTCTTTCAGCCGCGCCGCATCGGTATCCTCAATTCTGAGCACCAGCTTCCCTTGCTGACTCTTGGCAAAGAACCAATTAAACAAAGCCGTTCTCGCGCCGCCAATATGTAAATACCCCGTTGGACTGGGGGCAAATCTTACTTTAATCTGCTCCAAACAAAACGCCTCCTACATTGATACTTAGCTTATTATACCACCATTACCCCAAAAAGTGGACAAAGCTGCACTCCGGCGCTTTGCGCCACCTCCCTCAGGATGGAGGCTCTTATTTTAGTCTCCCTCTTCGAGGGGGATGTCGCATTTAGCGACAGGGGGAGTCTTTTAAAAACATGCTTAATGCGCCCCCCTTTTTGCATACTTAAGTTCCAAGAACCCTGGAACTTGAACCGAGACATTGACGATAGGTAGAGATTGGTTTATCCTTTCAATAGACGACCGCGATTATTATATAACCATTCGGCAAAATTAAGGGGGGCTGTACTATGAAATTAGTCAATTTTAAAGCTGGAGAACAAATCCACTTAGGCATTAAGCTAGAACACGGAATCATTGATGTCCAAGAAACTGCTAAAGCCTGCTTGCTTGAATTTCCTATAACAATGGAAAAAGTTATTGCTGGAGGCAAGACCTGCTTAGACCAATTAAGTGAACTAGCAAAAAAAGCTATTAAAACCCTTCCAGAAACACAAATTACTTATGCGCCAAGTGTTTTAGAGCCCGAAAAAATTATTTGCGTCGGGCTAAATTATATTAGCCATAGAGAAGAATGCAATATTGAAACCCCGGAATACCCAGTCATTTTTAGCAAATTTAATAATGCACTGGCTGCTCATAATGAAACCATCGCCTTACCCAAAGCTGCTGAAAAGTTTGATTATGAAGCAGAACTCGTGATTGTCATTGGTAAACAAGCAGCAAATGTATCTAAAGAAAACGCACTGTCTTACGTGTTTGGCTACACGACAGGCAATGACCTTAGCGCGCGCGATCTCCAGATGCGCACAGGCCAATGGCTGCTTGGCAAGACCTGTGATCATTTTGCGCCAATTGGCCCTTATTTAGTGACAGCTGATGAAATAGATCCTTCTAGTCTCGACATAGAGTGCAGTGTTAACGGAAAAGTACGGCAGTCTGCCAATACCCGCGATATGATTTTTGACTGTGCCACGATTGTCAGCTACCTATCTAAGCACATGACATTAAAACCCGGTGATATCATCTTCTCCGGCACACCGGGCGGCGTAATCCTTGGCTATCCAGAAGATAAGCAAGAATGGCTGAAAGCTGGTGACACGGTCACTGTCTCTATTGAAAAAATTGGATCCTTAGTAAATATACTTAAGTAATCACGCAAACAAGCGGGCTATCGCACCAATAACTTCGTGCGATAGCCCGCTTTCTTAATTCATAATGTCTCTAAGCGTCTCATCTATTTCGTGTTTAGCCGAACCGCTATAAAGCACCGCACCGGTTTCAGAAGAAACTACCCGCACATCAACATGCATAAAACGGTTGCCGCCATAATGCGTACCAAGACAAATAATATCAGCCCCCAGCAAATTGCCAAGTTTAGCTGCTGTCTCTTCCGTTATCGCGCCGGTCGCGCCTAAGGCCTGCTCATCCAGCAATTTATTCAATTGCTGACGCTCGACAACGTCTAATTTTTTGGTGGCGAGCAGCCGATCCGTCAACTCGCCTGATAAATAACAGCCGACCTTGGTCGTAATTCCTTTACGGAAATGCCTGAAATCAAATACAGCTATCCGATGCTTTATGGCTTGCTGCGGCAAGCTACTGATAATCTGCTGAGCCAGTTTGGCAAATTCATCATTTTTTATCTTCCCTGGTTCCGCACACAAAGTAATACTGGCTTGACAAAAGATTATCAAAAAAACAAGTACTGTTAATAATCGGCGCATGCAAAAATCCTCCTGTAACTCTTATCTTTATGTATATTAGCCAGTCATTACCTTAAATCCTGTTCAGGCAAATTTTTTTTGCATTATTTGAGACAAGTTCCCCCACTATAGTAAAATACCTGTCAAAAATCTAGCAGGTATTTTACTAAAGTCTAACCATTTTTATGCATACCGGTTATCGATAACCCGGGCGGTTTTTTTCTCACTACGCGGCAAGCCGCCTAATTTTAACGCCTCAGTATTAATCGACAGGCCGACCTTTGTTTTAAAATATTTTTTTACCCGCATTTCAGCATCAGCAGCGGTAACCCCGTCCTGCAGTTCAAAGCGCAGCAGCATACTGTCCTTGGCTTCAACACGGTCAAGCACAATTTGATACTCGCTGCTGACGCCTTCGATATGCTTAAGAACATCGTCAACCTGCCCAGGATAGATATTGACGCCCTTAACCTTAACCATATCATCTGTCCGGCCTAAAATAATATCATGCCGCGGATGTGACATGCCGCAGGGACATTCCCCGGTCAGAAGGCGGGTAATATCTCTGGTGCGGTAACGAATAAGCGGTGCACCTTCTTTGGTCAAAGTGGTAATTACCAGTTCACCATATTCACCATCCGGCACATTTTCACCGGTTTGCGGATTGATTACTTCAAAAAGCAGATACTCGTCCCAGTAATGCAGTCCATTATTATATTTACAGCTAATGGAAATCCCTGGGCCATATATTTCGGTAAGCCCGTAAATATCATAGAGTTCAATGCCCAGCTCATCTTTAATCCTAGCACGCATCTTTTCGCCCCAGCGTTCAGAGCCGATTATGCCTTTCTTAAGCTTTATCTGATCCTTCAGACCGCGTTTATGAATTTGTTCCGCCAACAATAACGCGTAAGACGAAGTCGCTGTGAGTACCGTAGCCCCCAAATCAATCATCATCTGCAGCTGTTTTTCAGTATTACCAGGACCCATCGGAATGGCCATAGCGCCAAGCCTTTCGGCGCCAGCCTGGAACCCGATGCCGGCTGTCCACAGGCCATAGCCCGGTGTAATTTGCACCCTGTCTTTATTCGTTACCCCGGCTACCGCCATACAGCGGCTCATCATTTCGGCCCAAGTCTGTACGTCGTTTACAGTGTAAGGAATAATGATTGGCTTGCCGGTAGTACCTGAGGAGGAATGTATCCTCACAATATCTTCATCCGGCACAGCCTGAATGCCTAGCGGATAAGCCTCCCTCAGTTGTTCTTTGGTGGTAAACGGAATTTTAGCAAGATCTGACGGATCTTTTATCTCATTAATATCAAGGCCGGCAGCGGCAAACTTACTTTTATAAAACACACTGTTTTTCTGCACCCGCTCTAAGAGCGCCTTAAGCTTTGTAAACTGCTCTGCTTTCATTTTTAGCCTCTCCCCTCTTATTTATAGTCTGCAAAGTTGTAGCCCACTTCTAATGCCTTACTATTTAACGCCACAAATTTACTCGGCAATTTATCTGCAATCGTCTTAAGGATATCTTCCCTAGAAAACGGCAGCAGCCCTTTTTTAATAGCCACGCCAAGCATAATCACATTAAGCGCCTTGGCTGTACCTGCGGCAGCGACAAGTTTTTGTCCATCGACGAATATAGCCTCGTGAGCGCTGTTTTTAAGATATTTCAATATGTCCTCAACGTGATAGCTTGCGCCGCCAAGCGATGCGGTAACAGGAATAACCGGATTGGTATTTATGATCAGTTTGCCTGCTGGTTTTAAAATGCCGATATTTCTAACTGCTTCGGCTGGTTCAAAACCAATAATCAAATCGGCCATACCGTTTGGAATGGCTGGCGAACAGTCTCGGCTCCCGATACGCACATGACTGACTACACTGCCGCCCCGCTGCGCCATACCAATTGTTTCTGAACTCCTGGCAAAAACCTGTTTGCTCATCGCTGTCTGGGCAATGATTTTAGAAGCAAGGACAGTGCCTTGTCCGCCGACACCTGCTAATAAACAATCTATTTTCATGCTTCATGACCTCCAATAGCCTGTACCGGACAAACCTGTACACAAAGTTTACAGCCATTACACAGATTCTGATCAATAGTTACCTTGCCGCCTTGTATACTCATAGCAGGGCATCCAAGCTCGCAGATACAGGTTTGGCAGCCGACACAATTTTCTTTTACCTCTTGAATATCGCTGCCTTTGAATAACGCGATACACGGCGACTCAAATATTACCGCCGATACGCCTTTATAGTCTACAGCCTTGGCAACGGCATTCACTGCCTCTGCTAATTTAAGCGGATTGGCCTTAACGACATAACCCACGTTGCAGCCCTTTAATACTTTTTCAATACTAATTTTCTCAGTTATATTTCCCATCATGGTTTTGCCGGTTCCCGGATGGGGCTGATGCCCGGTCATGGCTGTTGTACTATTATCAAGAATAATAACGGTAATATCATTTTCGTTGTATACAGCGTTAATAATGCCGGGAATACCTGTATGGAAAAAAGTTGAATCGCCGATAAATGCAATATGCTTGCTGTTTGGTTCAGCAATTTTGAGACCCTGGGCAATAGTAATGCCAGCCCCCATACACAAACAGGTATCCACCATATCGAGCGGCTGCGCATTGCCTAAAGTATAACAGCCGATATCTCCAGTAAAAACGGCCTTGTACTTAGTCTGTTTAAGCGCCTGTTTTACGCTGTAAAAAGAAGCGCGGTGCGGACAGCCCGCACATAATACGGGCGGCCTTACCGGCAGCGGCGGTGCCTCGCCTGGGCTTACTGCTATCGCCGATTGTAAACCCAAAGTTTTCTCAAGCGCTGCCGCCACAACTTCATAGCTGTGCTTGCCTGCTACCGGCATATCACCAGTCAGCTTGCCTGTTATTTTAACCTTTAGACCTGCTTTGCCGCATAACCTGAGAAGGTTTTCCTCAATTACAGGATCTAATTCCTCGGCAACCAGAACTTCATCAAGTCCCTCCAGGAACTCAAGCGCCAGCTCATCCGGGAATGGATGCGGCGTTGCCAGTTTTAATACTTTGACTTTAGCTGCCGCGCCTAACAAGGCTTCCTTTACAAAGGTATAAGAAATCCCGCTTGCAACAACGCCTTTACTGCCGCTGCCGGTAATTTGGTTATAAGACGATTTAGCAAAGTCCTTGCTGATTTTTTCTTCCAGCGCATTAATTTTTAAGTGATTCTGATAAGATAGCTTGGGGAATATTACCCATTTACTGTCTTTGACAAAACCTTCAATTTTATTTACATACCGTTTGTCATCTATCTCTACACTGGCACAGGCATGACATACTTGGGTGGTAGGCCTAAAAATTACCGGCGTGCCATATTTCTCCGATAGGTCAAAGGCCTCACCAATCATAGTGTAGGCTTCTTCCGGCGTAGAGGGATCAAAGACCGGCAAATGCGCGAACCTGGCAAAATGCCTGGTATCCTGTTCGGTCTGAGATGATATCGGACCTGGATCATCGGCTACCAGTACAACCATGCCGCCTTTTACCCCGATATAGGCTAAACTCATTAGCGGGTCACTAGCAACATTCAGCCCCACCTGCTTCATAGTGACAAGCGCCCTGGCCCCAGTATAGCTCGCCCCGGCAGCTACCTCCATAGCCACTTTCTCATTTACCGACCATTCTACATATATATCGCTGTCCCGACGTTTAGCAATCGTTTCGAGCACTTCCGTCGAAGGTGTGCCCGGATAACCACAGACAACGTTGACGCCAGCCCGAATTGCCCCTAAAGCAATTGCCTCATTTCCCATCAATAACTCTGTTTTCATGCCCATCCTCCTATTTATAAAAATAAAAAACACCTGCCTCATACAAGGACAGATGTTATAATCTGCGGTACCACCTTGGTTGTCAGAAACTAATCTGACCGCCTCAAGTAATGCTATCACATTCCTGGCCCGATAACGTGAGCACACGTTGAATGCTACTAAGTCACAAAAGACCTTTCACTTCACCTTCAAGGGTCCATTTGTTCAGTCCGCATTTCTGCCAGGTTTACAGCTGCCCCGGCTCTCTGTAAGCGCGTAACTGATTTTATCTCCCTATCATCAGTTTATAAAAATATATCTTTCTTTTTATTTAAACACACCAGTTATAAAATGTCAACAATCAAGTTTTTCTGCTACTTTACTACTAAATGGCGCCTGTTTTTGTCATAGACCCATTTTTTAGACCATAGTCATAGTATATAGCGAAACTCCAGTAAAGCTAAAGAAGGCAAACTTGTGCCAAAGGCAAAAACAAGGTATCTATTTCTAGGCGGCAATACCCCTCAGGGATTTTTTCTTACTATAACTACATATCTCCACTGAAGCCAATCGCATATTTATCCTCAAAGGCGGCCCTGGCACCGGCAAATCGACTTTCATGCGGAAAATCGGCCAAACACTTGTATCCCAAGGCTATGATGCCGAATTTCATCATTGCTCCAGTGATAATAATTCTTTAGATGGCGTAGTTATCCCTAAACTGGGCGTGGCGTTCATCGATAAAGCAAATGAAATTTCCCAGGAAATGATAGCCGAAATTTTTATCGAGTCCCGAACAGCAGGAGCAGGAAAATTCAGAAAGCTGTTTGCATCTGCCATAACGCCGGACGGCCTGATAAACTATCTGGATTCTTCAGTTTGGCCCATGGGAAAATGCCAGGTAATAGGCGGCGGCCAAGGGTCCCCTATATGAATTCCCAGGGTATTTAGGACTTATGGGAAAAGACCTTAAAGCGGGTTTTATCAAATCCCCTGTAAGTGCAACTGCGGTAAATAAATCCAAGGTACCACAGCTACACTTTTTGTCTAATCCACAATTAACCAGATTAGTTTTGTCCGTATAAATCTTACAATGTCGTTCAAACTAATAAAATCTAATAAATTCTGCCGCGCAGCAACAATCAAAAGGAGACGATTTAATGGCGCAAGCATCAAACCACCTTACCGCCCCTGAGGTCGGCGTACTTTGGGCCCAATATGTAAATGCCACTTTGACAAATTGCATGTATCAATATTTTATCGTAGAAAATGAAGATAAAGAAATCGGCGAGGTCCTTGATTCTATAAAACAGATAACCCAGCATAAAATCCAAAGAATCAGCGGATTTCTAGAAAGCGACAATTACCCTGTCCCGATTGGATTTACCGGCAGCGATGTCAATACCAACGCAGCGAGATTGTATTCCGATTTGTTTCACCTTTCCTATGTACGCTGCATTTCCCGTCTTGGTCTGACTACATATGGCCTAGCGCTTACTGCATGTGTCCGTCAGGATGTAAGAACGCATTTTATTCAATGTATCAACGATCTAATTCAAATCGACCAAAAGGCCGTACAGGTGCAGCAAAGCAAGGGCTTACTTGACAGATTCCCCTATATATCACCGCCAGAAAAAGCGGAATATATTCAGGATACGGACTTCTTCGGCAGCTTTTTCGGCAGCCAGCGACCCTTAAGTGCAATAGAAATCGCCAACATTTTTCTGGCAAGTCAAATGAATATGCTGACAAAAGCACTGTTAATGGGCTTTGCCCAAACAGCAGAAGCGAAAGATTTGCGCAAATTTTTCCTACGAGGTAAGGAGATAGCTGATAAACATATAAAGTTACATGCCGCCCTGCTAGGCACCAGTGACATGCCACTCCCTGCAAGTCTGGACGCTGAAATAACCAGCTCCACCGTAGCACCGTTTTCCGACAAACTGATGCTGCAGCATACTATCCTCGCAAATCAGGCTGCACTAACCTACTACGGAACAACGCTGTCCTTTCTCCATAGAATAGATATCTCCGGCAGCTATGTACGACTAATGACAGAATCTTTGCAGTATCTAGAGGATGCACTTATGCTCATGATTAGGCATAAATGGATGGAGCAGCCGCCTATGTCCGCCGACAGAAGAGCACTGGTGCTGAGATAAGCCCCCTACTTCTGAATACAAAAAAGGCTTCCTTATAGGAAGCCTTCCACTTTAAAATTGGTGACCCACCACGGAATCGAACCGTGAACCTACTGATTAAGAGTCAGTTGCTCTGCCAGTTGAGCTAGTGAGTCCTCTATGGCTGGGGTACTAGGATTCGAACCTAGGATGCCGGAGTCAGAGTCCGGAGCCTTACCGCTTGGCAATACCCCAATCAACATTTATCTATTATAAAGCTTTTATGTTAAGTTGTCAAAGATGTTTGTTAAAGTTCTAGCGCATCCTTCTGGCTAAGTTCTGTCAAGCTTTGCTGGATGTCCAGCAGCTGCTTGACTGGCACTCCGCCATCTAAGGCTGAGAGCAAACTTAAATAAAAGTCATCGGCCTGCTGCGAAATGTTGAGGATTAGCTTGCCAAACTCACGCTCCACGACATTCCCATATAAGTCCTGCAGCCGTTTACCTTCCTTGTGTAAATACACCTCAGCTGCTGCGCTTAGCACACGATAAATCTCATCACTCATCAATTTATTTTCGTTTTTTTCGAAAAATGATTTTGGATTTTTGAAATAAGCCATTGCTTTCAAAAACAAATCGTACGGAGTATCTTTAAAAGCTGCTTCAAAATCAATTTGTGCCTTATCCTTACATTCAAACAGGGAAAAAGATAAATCCTGATTAATTTCACAAAGCGTTTGGCCAAGCGTTGTCTGATATTCTGTTATTACTTTTTCAGCAAAACCATCCAGTCTTACCGTCGTTGCTCTCATTTCCTGGGCAAAGTCAAACCCAATTTGTTCGATTAACTCATTAAGTGCATTACGCAAAGCTTTTTTCAGATCACGACCATCATCGCGTAACACCGTAGGATTGAATGCTTCTTTAAAGAAATCATTAAACCTTAAAAACACTCGCTGCTTTATATAATAAATTAATTCTTCTGTTTCCTGCGCAAGGCGTTTTTTTAAGTTATGCGCGGTCTGCTGCCCAAGTAATCTGTGTATCCCCGCTTTCTCGGTTTCGATATGTGCCCGCTTTTGCTGCTTGACCGCAGCATCTTCCCTGGTACTCTCAATGAGTTTTGCTACCAAATGATAAACACGGTTTAGTTCTTTTTCTGAGGCCTTTGCGGCAAGGCTGGCCAAATCATTGGTGATAAAATGATAGAAAGCTTCCTCAAACGGTGACATTCCGGAAACAGCAAGGCTTGTCTTTTCCTCTTTTTCTTTGAGTGCCTGTAAGCTTGATAATGGAAATAACTGCGGACTTCTGACGCCATATTTTATTAGCTGCTCGTGAACATATAGCGTAACAGTTTCTTTTTCTTCCTCGTTATTGGCCAAATCAATGGCATTTATCATAAAAAACATCTTATCTAATTGGAAGGAATCCTTTACCCGTCCGAGCTGAATTAAAAATTCCCGATCGGCTTTGGAAAATGCATGATTATAGTAGGTTACAAACAAAATAGCATCCGAATTTTTGATAAAGTCAAACGCTACGCCAGTGTGCCGGGCATTAATTGAATCCGCCCCCGGCGTATCCACTAGCGTAATCCCTTTACGGGTCAATGGACAATCATAATAAAGATCAATCCATTCGACAAAGCAAGACTTATCTTCCCTGGCTACATAATCACTAAATTCGGTTATCGTTGTTTCTATTATTGCCCCGAGTTTTTGGCTAAAAGCAGTATACCCGCGGATGAAGCCTCGTAAAAATGCATAATTCGTCTGCTCGGCTACCCCCGTTTGATCCAATTGACTCTCGAGCTCTTCTGCTTTTGTTGTGGCCTCGGCTAAGCTTTCGGCCTGAACATCAAATATTTTCAGAGCATGATTTACATCCTCAAGCATCGCCCCTTCTTCTTTAAGCTTAACGCGAACAGTCCCATGCTGAAATGTCTCATTAACTGGTTTAATTTTGTTTATTGCCGCTGTCATTGGATTTGGCGAAACAGGTAACACTCTTTCACCGATTAATGCGTTGGCAAAAGAAGATTTACCCGCACTAAATGCCCCGAATAATGCCACCGTAAACCCTTTATGCTCTAATCTTGCCGCTTTTTCCTTCAGTTCACCAGCAAGCTTGGCAAAGCCCGGTAAAGCCTGCACCAGCTGTGCGGTTTTGTTTACTTTCTCAGCGGTATGTTTCAGCCGATCTAACGCTTTAGCAGGTAATGGCCTTTTTTCTTTTAGGCTGGGCTGCTTCACCGAGATACTCGATTTTTTCTCAATCTCGCATACAGTCCCAGTTTCCCCATAAATGACTTCAAATTCCTCTGCGTCGAGCTCAAACAAATGGAAGCTGTCTTCCGTCAGCTCCCCTGCTCCGCTAAGCAGCGCTATGAGCTTAGTTTCCCTAAGAGCCTCGGCTGACTCATATTTTGTCACTTGCTTTAGTGCCGTAATATACCTTTCCAAGCCTGCTGATCTTTGGGTTAATCTTTCTTGCATGGCCGTATTTTTATCATGTAAAGCATGTACTATTTCAGCCTTAACCTCAGCTAAAGCGCTTTTAGCTAAAAGTTTAATTTCATTTGCCACATTATCAGTATAATTTATAACATACTCACCAGATAAACGAGCCCCTGGTTTTACAACGCCTGCTAATAATTCGCTTGAAAAATCAACCTGGAAGCTCTGAACTTTGGCGAGCAGTTCTTTATTTTGAACACCATTTTTTTGTAAGACCCGTAGCAGAAAATCACGAAGATGCCATTCTAGCTGTGATTTTGTTTTTTCGGCAATACCCTGGTAAAAGAGCTTTAGTCTTGCCTGTCGCTCCGCTAAGGTTTTTCGTTTGGTAAACAAGAATCCCACCTTAAATTCGCTCTGACATGCTTCGAGATAGGACTTTGCAAGCTCCCTGGTTTGAAACGGCATTAGATAGGCATTTGCCATAATTTTATTGACGGCATCATCAAATTCGCTGCCTGCCTTTAGCTGCCCTTGGCTTAAAGCACTTTTCTCTTCACACAGAGCGTTGTAGTTCTCGCTTAAATCTTGCTGCTCTTCAGCAGATAATTCATTTAGGATCACCCTGAAAGGCTCCAGCGCCAGTTCATCCTGCTTCTTTATTAAACCCAAATGGTCTTTGATGATCTTTTGCAGGGAATGAAAAATAGATTGAAGAAGTAAGCTATCTTTCGTCTCTAACCGCTCCGCCAAAAAATCCTGGAGCTCTAGAAATTGATTGTGTTCATGGTCATCTTCTTTTAAAGATGTATAAAAAGTATTAGCCGGGTTTACGCCCCATGACGAGAATGCATTAGCCACACTTGTTTTAAATTCGGCAAAAGAAATTTCCTGACTTAAATGCTTATCAACCTGGTTAACGACAAGATAAACCTCTTTGCCGGCCTCGGTTAGTTCTTTAGTAAACATAAAGTTGATTTCTGCTTGCACATGATTATAATCCATTACATAAAAAATCAAATCAGCAAGATGAATGGCGGATTCAGTGGCAATACGATGCGCGTCATCCGCTGAATCAATACCGGGAGTATCCATAATAACGGTGTGACTTGGCAGCCGGGAATCTGCGTGGCTTATTTCAATCTCCTTGATCTCATCGCCATTCTTGCAGTAATTTTTTACCATCTTATAATCATACGGCGCCAGATATAAACGTGGTTTTTCATTTTTAAAAAATACCTTTGCATATTCTTCACCCGCTTTGACTTTTACAAGATTGGCACTAGTTGGGATGGGGCTTGACGGCAGTAAATTTTCCCCAACCAAGCGATTAATGATGGTCGATTTCCCTGCGGAAAAATGTCCGCAAAAGGCAATAGTAAATTCCTCTTTTACTAATTTACCTGCCAGCTCTTTAATTTTTCCGGCATTTTCTTGATCATGCTGTTTTACTAAATATTCATAAGCAGCAAGCAGCTTGCCTTTTAATGATTCAATTGTCACTCCAGGCTTCGAAGTTTTGCTCATACAAATTCCCCTTATAACAAACTTTCTAATACGTTATATTTTATATGATAACTCGACATTTTTCTATCCCCATATAAGTACATCTTAATTTAGTTAAGGAGAGTCCAGCGCTAAGTCGGTAGGCAAATAGTATGATTAGTCAAAATAGATATTGCAAAAGGGGACTATCGCATTAGCGATATTATCGTTAATGTGGATAGTCCCCTTGACTCATTCTAGCTTGTCGGAGCTCACAACGGTTCAGTTGTACATTCACTTCCGTTAAGCTCAGGACTTTGCCGAAAGGGTATTTGCGGCAGATTTTCTAAGCAATCACCTTACTTTGGTCGAGCTGTCCGCCGGGATATACTTGAATCTTGATTCGGCCATTGCTTTCTTCTACTAATTTAGCAAGATAGATCGCAGCCGCAGGCTTCTCCTAATTTAACTCTCTACTAACATATATTACTCCTACGGAATCAGCTTGAACACCCCACTTATCCTGTACTGTAAGTAGACCCGTAGCGGCCAGTACTTTAAGACCGGCACCAGAGTCTTGACTTAGTTCAACGGCTTCTGAATTGAGCGGCTTAACAAGTAAGGCACCATCTTTAAAGGATGCACTAAATTCAGCGATACTGCCATCTGCTCTTGCCAGTTTAAAGGTTTCCGTTCTTACGTTGCCTGCAGGTTCTTGAGGCAAATCAGCCTTTGTTTGTGCTGTCGGAGTTGCCGCAGAAGTCACTGTTACTGAACTGCCTGTAGAAGATATATTACAAGTATCTACTACGGAAGCCGTGCCTTGCCCTCCTACAGTAACTAAAGCAACACCATTGGCATTTACCTGATTAGTGCTCGGAGTACTATTTCCTGTACCTGCCGCCGAAGATGCGCTATTTGCACTAGGCAAAGTTATCGTCACGGATTGACTGGTTATTGTCATCGGATAGCTTTGCGTCTGATTGCCTATGGCAACAAGACTTACTTTACCAGCTAGATCAGCTCCACTCGTAGCTGCTTCTGGGGTAGAAGCAGCTTTACTTGTATTTCCTGATGGACTTGCAGTCGTCGATGTAGTTGTTGCTGCTGGCGTATTGCTGCTAGTAGCTGCCGGAGAAGTGCTAGGCGAGGAAGCAGCTGCTAGATCAGCCCCACTCGCAGGGGCTCCTGGGGTAGAAGCGGCTTTACTTGCAGTTCCTGATGGGCTTGCAGTCGTCGATGTAGTTGTTGCTGCTGGCGTATTGCTGCTAGTAGTTGCTGGAGAAGTGCTAGGCGAGGAAGCAGCAGGTGGTGTATTCCCGCCGGCATTAATACCTCCTCTATCGACTTGCACTGCTGGAGTTTCAGGAACAGCTGCTGGAGTTGCTGCCGGTTGTACCGGGTTGTTTATTACAGTATTTTTAGCAGCTTCTGTTGACTGATTGTTATTTATGTCAGCAGTTGTAGTATAAGGACTAATTTGATAATTATCTGCATCTGCTCCGGTTAGTCTAAGTCCAGTTACTGTCACTGTTTTCCCTATCCCAATGCCAGCACTGTCAAAGGTACCCTGTGCATTAGCATCTGTTATATTCACTATGTCTCCGCTGATTACATTACTAATGCTCATATTACCGGTATTTAAGGTAGCAGTTGTATTGCTGTCATAGGCTTTACTTTGAGCAGTTATACCGCTTACGGTAATGGCTTTCTTAGTAATCTTTGCAGTGGTAGTGGCTGTGTCTGCTATGCTGTAGTTACTTGCCAAACCGCCATTCAATCCATCACTAAGGCTTATGCCGGATACCGTGACGGTTTTGCTATCAACGGCATTTTTGTCATTGAAGGCTGCATTAGTTGAGTTGATTCCTACCGTTTCACTATCTACAAAACCGCTTACTTTATATCCAGTTACCGTTGCCCCAGCATTACCATCGTAAGTTTTATTTTGGACAGTAATTCCACTTAAGGTTAAAGTTTTCGGAGTAATAGTGTATTGTACGCTGGGCGTAAAGGTTATCGCATAGTTAGCTCCCCCATTACCGTCATCAATCCCTAATGTTCCCCGCGTAATAGCGTAGTTGCCTGCGTTCTTGCTGATACCTGCTAGCCCCATGGTTCCTTTGAAAAGGTCGCCTGTTACAAGATCACTAGCACCACCATGAGTTAAGTTGGCTACAACAGGAATAGACCCGTTATATTCCATATGTTGACCAGTCGTTGGCGTAATGGTTATGGCTTTGGGAGCAATGGTAAGAATGCCTGTGGTATTGCCCGATGTATCAATTTCATAGTTACCTGCTGCCGGGCCGGTAAGACCTGTCACTTTCTCTGTATAGGCACCAGCATTGGTTTTATTCGTTAGCGTTACGGGTGCGCTGCCGCTATATGTTCCTACT